>CALHWR010000001.1 GCA_938036665.1 uncultured Collinsella sp.
AAGCACTTAATGTGCTTTCCGTCTTGCGCAGGACTGTAGAGCAGGAAACTTCATATGCGGCCCTCCCGGGCGCAAACAAAAGGGCGACCCCTTAGGAGTCGCCCTTGCATGAGCTGCTTATGTACGGCTGTTACTCGGCGTCGTGGTGACGGCGGGGCTTGCGGCCTCCGTTGTCACCGGGACGGCGCGGACGGTCGCTGCGCTCGGAACGCTCGCGACGCGGACGCTCACGGCGCTGGAAGTGCTCGCCGTCGCCCTCGGAGGAACCCTCGGCGCGAGCCGGGGCCTCGGGCTTATCCAGACGATCGAGCGAAATCTTGCCGCGGTCATCGACTTCGATGACGACGACCTTGACCTCGTCGCCCACATTGAGGACGTCCTCGACCTTCTCCACGCGGCCCTTGGCGACGCGGGAGATGTGCAGCAGGCCGTCCTTACCGGGCAGCAGGTTGACGAAGGCGCCGAAGGGCTGGATGGAGACCACGCGACCGGTGTACTCCTCGCCCGGCTCGGGAACCTTGATGATGAGCTTGATGCGCTCGACGGCCTGGTCCACGGACTCGCCGGTGCCGCCGACAAAGACGGTGCCGTCCTCCTGGATGTCGACCGAAGCGCCGGTCTCGTCCTGAATACCGCGGATGACCTTACCGCCGGAACCGATGACGTCGCGGATCTTGTCGGTCGGGACCTGGATGGAGACGATGCGCGGAGCGGTGCTGCGTGTGGTGTGGCGCGGCTCGGGGATCACATCGAGCATCTTCTGCAGGATGAAGGCGCGACCCTCCTTGGCCTGCTGCAGGGCGCGGGCCAGGATGTCGAAGGTGAGGCCGGTGGCCTTGTTGTCCATCTGCAGGGCGGTGATGCCCTCGGTGGTGCCGGTGACCTTAAAGTCCATGTCGCCCAGGAAGTCCTCGAGACCCTGGATGTCGGACAGGACCACGGTCTTACCCTCCTCCTGGATCAGGCCCATGGCGATACCGGAGACCGGGCGCTTAATGGGCACGCCGCCGTCCATAAGGGCGAGCGTGGAGCCGCAGGTCGAAGCCATCGAAGAGGAGCCGTTGGACTCCATGACCTCGGAGACGACGCGGATGGCGTAGGGGAACTCGTTCTCGTCGGGAAGCACCGGAAGCAGAGCGCGCTCTGCCAGATTGCCGTGACCGATCTCGCGACGCTTGGGGCTGCCCATGCGGCCGGTCTCGCCGGTGCAGAACGGCGGGAAGTTGTAGTGGTGCATGTAGCGCTTACCCTCGGTGGGCTCGATGGTATCCAGACGCTGGCCCTCGTTGAGCATGCCGAGCGACAGGACGGAGAGCACCTGGGTCTGGCCGCGCTGGAACAGACCGGAGCCGTGAACGAGCGGCAGGTAGTTGTCCTTCACCATGATGGGACGGATCTCGTCGGCGGCACGGCCGTCGACGCGCTCGCCGGTCTCGACGACCATAGTGCGCATGGCCTTCTTCTCGAGCTTCTTGAGCGCCACGGGGATCTCGCGCTCCCAAGCAGCCTGCTCCTCCTCGGTGAACTCGGCGCGGATGGACTCCTTCAGAGCCTCGACCTTGCCGATACGGGAGAGCTTGTCGGCGTCGCGCAAGGCGGCTGCCATCTCGTCGTAGTGGGCGAAGATGCGCTCCTGGACCTCCTCGACGGGCTGGTCGAGCGGGTACTCCTTCTTGACGATGGGGCCGTTGACCTGCTCCCACTCGGCGACGAACTCATCCTGAGCCTGGCAGAAAGCAGCGAGGGCCTCCTGGCCAAACTTCATAGCGGCGAGCATGTCGTCCTCGGAGATCTCCTCGGCGCCGGCCTCGACCATCGAGATGAAGTCGGCAGAGCCGCCCAGCTCCAGGTCCAGGTCGGAGTTCTCGCGCTCCTCATAAGTGGGGTTGACGATAAACTCGCCGGTCTCCACGTTGCGGCCGATGCGTACACAGGCAAGCGGACCCTCGAAGGGCACGCCGCCGAGCGTCATGGCCAGGGAAGCACCCATGACGTTGATGACGTCAAAGGGGTTGACCTGGTCGGCGACAAGCGAGGTAGCGACGATGTGCACCTCGTTGCGGAAGCCGTCCGGGAAGCTCGGGCGAATCGGACGGTCGATCATGCGCGCGGTGAGCGTGGCCTTCTCGCTGGGACGGCCCTCACGCTTGAGGTAGCCACCCGGGATGCGGCCGGCAGCGTACATCTTCTCGTTGAAGTCGACGGTCAGCGGGAAGAAGTCATAGTTCTTGCGCTCCTTGGAGACGACCACGGTATCGAGCATCGTGGTGTCGCCCTGCTTGACCAGGCAGGCGCCGGTGGCCTGCTTGGCAAGCTCGCCCGACTCAAAGGTGTAGGTCTTGCCGTACAGCTCAAAGGTCTTGGATACGAGTGTCATTGTTCTCCTTTACCCCACAGGCCCCTTGCCTGCGGGCTTCTCATGTGACGCGGACCCCCTGCCCCCGCCACGCTTCAGAGCGTGATTGTTCGCGCCCTTACACAAAAAGAGCGCCCCGCTGCGCAGGACGCTCTTAGCATGTACAAATCCTACTGGATGTTGTCGCGGATGCCCAGAGCCTTGATGAGCTCACGGTACTCGACGATGTCGTTCTTCTTGATGTAGGAGAGAAGACGACGACGACGACCGACGAGCATGAGCAGACCACGACGGGTGTGGAAGTCCTTCTGATGGGACTTCATATGCTCGGTCAGCTCCTTGATGCGCTCGGACAGGATGGCGACCTGAACCTTGGGGTTGCCGGTGTCGACCGGGGTGTTACCGAACTGGGCAGTCAGCTCCGCCTTGCGCTCTTTGGAAACAGTCATTGTTTCACCTTTCTTTTTGCGTCGCCATCGGGCGACTCGATTCGCCTCGGACTGGGAAGCCGCCGGTGGAGCGAGCAACCAAGGTCGAGGTACCAACAGGTCGGTATGTTACCACAAGCAGCCCGCGCCTGCGCATCATCACCGACCCAACATGAATTCCATCGCACGGAGGCGCTGATCGGTGTGCGTCGCAGCCCAAACATGCGAAAGCCCCAGCAAAAAGGCTGCGGTATGCGGGTCGATTCGCTCGGCCAAAAGCGCATCGAAGGTCATGGACATGAGGGCGCGCAGCCATGCGGCCTCACCGGTCGACACCAGTTCGGCACCTGGAACGCTCGACGCGCACGACCCGCACATGAGGCCGCCCGCCTGGGGCGAAAAATACGACAGCATGGGGTCTCCGCACAGCACGCAGGCCGAAAAATCGGGTCGATAGCCAACGTGCGACAGCAGCTTAAAGACATATGCCGCCACAAGTAGATCCATATGCGCCGTGTCGAGCCCGCTGCCCACCAGGGCAAGCGCTCGCTGCGTTATAGCAAAGGTAAACGGGTCCTCGGCGTCCTCGAACGAGCACACGCGCGCGACCTCGGCGATCGCGCTTGCGGCGCAGGTCGTCTCGTAATCGGGCGCAACGCCGAGCGGCGCCTCCATAAGCTCGGCCTGGGAAACCACGTCGAGTGACCGTCCATGTGCGAGCAGCATATCTACCGTACAGAACAGCTCGCAGCGCGCAGCCAGGCGTCCGCCGGGTTTGCGGGCGCCCTTTGCCACGGCACGAACCTGCCGCCCCCGCTCGTCAAGCATCGTCAAGATCAGGTCGGTCTCTTTGAGCTTGGTCTTGTCGAGCACGAGCACCTTCGTGCGATATGTCCGGGAGCCTGCCATGCGCGCTGCGCGTCCTTAGTCCTCGGCGTTGTAGCCAAAACGGCGAATCTGAGCCTCGTCGTCGCGCCAACCGGCCTTGACCTTCACGTCCAACTCCAAAAAGACCTGCGTGCCAAAGATGCGCTCAAGATCGCGACGGGCGTCGATACCGATATGCTTGATCATCTCGCCGCCCTTGCCGATGATGATGCCCTTTTGGCCCTCACGCTCGACATAAATGGTGGCGTGCACACGCAGCACCTTCTTGGTCTGCTCGAGCGCATCGCAAATAACGCCAACGGAGTGCGGAATCTCATCACGGGTGCGGCGCAAGACCTTTTCGCGCACAAACTCGGCAACGAGCGTCTCGTCGGAAGCGTCGGTACCCATGTCCTCGGGGAACCAACGCGGACCCTCGGGCAAAAAGTGCGCAACGGTCTCGATGAAGGCATCGACGTTAAAGTTCTTGACCGACGACGTCACGATCTCGTCGTCATATTCCATAAGCTCGTGGGCGGCCTTAAGCTGCTCCATGACCTGTGCGGGGTCGGCTTCATCGGCCTTGGTGAGCACCAGGACCTTCTTGGAACGGGCATTCTTGACACGCTCGGCAACCCAGGCGTCTCCCCTGCCGATCGGTTTGGTGGCATCAATCAAAAACGCGACAACATCGACATCGTTCAGCTCGAACAGCGCGCTCTTGTTCAGCTCGGACCCTAGACCGTCCTTGGGCTTGTGGATACCCGGGGTATCGACAAAGACCAGCTGGTAGCCGGGTCGGTTGACGACGGCGCGCATGCGGCGGCGGGTCGTCTGGGCCACCGGCGAGGTGATGGCGACCTTTTTGCCATAGCAGGCGTTGAGCAGCGTTGACTTACCGGCGTTGGGGCGGCCGACCAAGGCCACGAAGCCACTGCGGAAACCGGGCTCAACGTCGCCAAAGCCCGCGAGGCTGTCGTCCTCATCGCACAGGGCGTCGAGCTCCTCGTCGCTCATGCCCTCAAACGGGTCGAACTCCTCGACTTCCTCATAGGCCTCGGTCGCCTTAGCATCCGGGGACTCGTCGTCCAAAATCTCATCGGTAGACTGCATATTGTCGGACATGGGAATCCCTTTCTAAATAAAGCCGAGCGCGTGGGCAAATACCAGCAAGCCCACAATCGCGGCGGTGATGGAAAGAACGTATACGGAGGCGGCGGCGATGTCCTTCGCACGCTTGGCCAGCGGATGGAGCTCCTGGGTCGCCAGGTCGACGATGGCCTCCATGGCGGTATTGCAAAGCTCGCCGTGGATCACCAGGCCGCAACAGATGATAATCGTGGCCCACTCGGCAATGTCGAGCCCCACGATGCAGCCTGCAATGACGGTGCACACGCCCGCCACGAGCATGACCTTAATGTTGCGCTCGGTCTTGACGGCGGTGACGAAGCCCTCCATAGCGTAAGAAAACGACTTTAAGAAGGACGGATGGTCCTTGTTCGATCCGGGAATCATAGACGGCTCCTAGTCGTGGGCGTGGTTGGTGATGGGGCCGACGTGGACTAGCTTGGGGTCCTCGCCGCGCTCGAGCGCCAGATCGCGCAGGATGGCGTCCTCGCGGGCCTCCATGACCTCGGCCTCGTCGTCCTCGATATGGTCATAGCCCAGCAGGTGCAGCATGCCGTGTACGAGCATCAGACGACACTCGTCAGCGGGGCTATTGCCAAAACCGGGGGCCTGACGGGCAATAACCTGCGGGGCCAAGATGATATCGCCGAGCTCGAGCGTCTCGTCGGCGGGAATATCCTCGTCAAAGGCCGAGTCGCATTCAAACGAGAGCACATCGGTGGTGCGGTCGATACCGCGCCACTCGTGGTTGAGCTCGTGCATCTCGTCCTCGTCGACATACGAAAGGGAAATCTCGACTTCACGCTCAACGCCCTCGGCGGCAAGCACAACCTCGCAGATGTGCTCCACCTCCTGCGCGTCGAGCAGCGTATCGAGCTCGGCATCGTTGCTGATCAATACACTCAACGGGACTCCTTTCGGTCACGTACGCGCTTCTCGCGCACATCATCATAAGTATCGTATGCCTCGACGATACGTCCCACCAAGGCATGGCGCACCACGTCGGCACGCTCGAGGTGCGAAAATGCGACATCATCGACACGGCCCAAAATCTTCTCGACATCCGCCAAGCCACCACGACGACCCACCAGGTCACGCTGGCTCAGGTCGCCGGTAATCACGAACTTGGAGTTGAAGCCCAGGCGCGTCAGGAACATCTTCATCTGCTCGGGCGTGGTATTTTGTGCCTCGTCGAGCACCACGAAGGCATCACTCAGCGTGCGGCCGCGCATGTAGGCAAGCGGGGCGATCTCGATCACGCCGCGCTCCATAAGCTCATCGGTGCGCTCGCGATCCATCATGTCAAAAAGGGCGTCGTAAAGCGGACGCATGTAGGGATCGATCTTTTCCTCGAGGGTGCCGGGCAAAAAGCCCAGATTCTCCCCCGCCTCGACAACCGGACGCGTCAAGATCAGACGGCCCACCTCGTGACGCTTGAGCGCGGCAACGGCGAGCGCCATGGCCAGATAGGTCTTACCGGTGCCGGCAGGACCCAGGCCAAACGTGATGGTATGCGTGCGGATGGCATCCACATAGCGCTTTTGGCCGAGCGTCTTGGGGCGAATGACGCGGCCGCGGTACGAAAGCAGCACGTCATCGCGAAGCGACGTAGCCTCGTGCTCACCGTCGCGCAAGACGGCCAGGCAGCGAGAGACATCGTCGGCAGACAGCGTGCGCCCGGCGGCCGCCTCGCAAAAAGCGTGCTCGAAAAAGCGCGCCACGAGTTCGACCTCGTCCGGGTCGCCGCTCACGGAGATGCTATCGCCACGGGCGACCACATGAGCGCGAACCAAGCTCTCGAGCGCACGAAGGACGCCGTCGCCGGCGCCCAAAACGCGCGAGGGATCAATCCCCTCGGGAACGGTAAGTCTAATCTTCGAGGCTTCCATGAACCTCCCTGCGTGCATGGACCAAGCCGGAATCATCGACTCCGATGATAGCAACATCGAGCAGGCACGGGGCTGTAAGTCCACAGGTATCGTCAAGACGGGCATGATGGAACGAGCCGAGCGTCAGGTTGTCGCCATACTCGAGCACGGCACGCTCGACCGTGCCCACGCGACGGCGAGCGTCGGCAATAGCGAGCTCCTGTGCAGCGGCCCGCATACGGCGGCTGCGCTCGGCCATAACCTCGGGCGGAACCTGGTCGGGCATGTCGGCAGCAAGGGTACCGGGACGCTTGCTGTAGCGGAACACGTGCATACGCGAGAAACCCACACGGCGGCACAGCGCCAGCGACTCCTCGAACTCCTCGTCCGTCTCACCGGGAAAACCGACGATGACGTCGCACGAAAGGGACGCCTGCGGCAGATTGGCGCGAATCATACGCACCGTGTCCTCAAAGGCCTCCGCACTATAGGGACGGCCCATGCGATGCAGGGTCGCCGTGCAGCCGGACTGCACGGGCAGGTGCAAAAACGGGGCGATACGCTGCGGAAAGCGCGCCATAACCTTAAGCAGGCGCTCGGAGATATCCATGGGCTCGACCGAGGAAATGCGCACATGCGCAATAGTCGTGCGCTCCATGATGGCCTCGAGCAGCTCATCGATTTCGACGTGCTCGTCGGTCGCGCTCTTGCCATCGTAGGCACCCAGGTTCACACCGGTCAGCACCACCTCGGGCACGCCGGCCTCCTGGGCCTCGCGAACTTGCTCGAGCACGGACTCGACGGGCACGGAGCGCTCGGGGCCGCGCGCCTTCCACACAATGCAATAGGTGCAGCGATGGTTGCAGCCATCCTGAATCTTCACGCCCAGGCGAGAGCGACCGAGCGCATCGACCACCTCGCCATCGCTGCAGGCGGGAACGCTATCGGACTCAACACCCAGCACCTCGCATACACGTTCGGCGACATCTATCTTGGACGGCTCGGCAATCACGCGATCCGAAAGCTCCGACAGCTCCTCGGGATGCAAATTGACCACGCATCCGGTCACGACCACATAGGGCTCGTTTGGATGGGCCAGCGCATGACGGACGGCCTTACGGGTCTTGGCCTCGGCCTCGCCCGTAACGGCGCAAGTGTTAATGACGATCAGATCGGCATCCTGGGGCTCCACAATAGCGAAGCCCAGGCGCATAAGATCGGCAGTGATACGGTCGGACTCAACCCGGTTGACACGGCAGCCGAGGTTGACGACGGAAATATGGGGTGCGAGCACGCGGGCTCCTTAATCGAGGATATCGTCGAGGGCGCTCTTGATGCGGTCGGTCACCGACTTCTTACCGGAAGCGACGTCATCGCCCATATCATCGGCAAAAGCACGGAGCAGCTCGCGCTGCTTATTGGAAAGATTGGTGGGAACGACCACGCGCAGTTGCACGATCAGGCGGCCACGCGAACCGCCACCGCCAATGCGAGGCATGCCGTAATTATTGACGCTCACGGTATCACCGTACTGGGCGCCGGCGGGAACCGTCACCTTAACGACCTCGTCGGGCATAATGCCCCCGACCTCGATCTCGCAGCCGAGCGCAGCCTGCGCAATCGAGATATCGCTCACCAGGTACAGGTCGTCACCGTTGCGCTTAAAGCGCTCGTGGTCGGCAACGCGCACGTTGACAATCAGGTCGCCCGAAGGCTCGCCGCGAAGGCCGGCCTCGCCAAAGCCGCTCACACGCAGCTGGCGACCGGTCGAAACGCCGGCGGGAATATCGATGTCAATCTTTTCATGCGAAGGCGTGCGGCCCTGACCGTCGCAGGTCTCGCAGGGATGGTCGATAACCGTGCCCTCGCCATGGCAGTCAGGGCAAGGCGAGGAAGACTGAACCTGGCCCAAAAACGAACGCTGAACCGTCGTGACGTAGCCCGTACCGTGGCAGCGGCCGCACTGCTTTTCCTGTGCGCCCTCTGCCCTACCGGTGCCATTGCAGTCCTCGCAAGGAGCAAGGCGGTCATAGCTGATTGTCTTTTTGCAGCCGAGCGCCGCCTCCTCGAGCGTCACATGATCCTTTGCGGTCGCATAGACTGTTGCGCCCACAAGCGCCAGCGGA
>CALHWR010000002.1 GCA_938036665.1 uncultured Collinsella sp.
CCTCGCCCGCGGGCATGGGGGTACGTCCTGAAAGCCGCGTGATCACGACCGACTGGCTGATTCCCGGCAGCGTGTATTCCTGGCGAAGCGCCGCCGCGGCTCCGCAAAAGCTCGACACGCCGGGCACCACCTCGTAGTCCACGCCGCGCGCGTCGAGCGCGTCCATCTGCTCCTGGATGGCGCCGTACAGGCACGGGTCGCCCGTGTGCAGGCGCACCACTTCCTCGCCCCGCGCATCTGCCGCGCACATCACGTCGAGCACTTCCTCCAAGGTCATGTGCGCGCTGTCGTAGACGACGCAGGATTCCTTGCACTCGGCGAGCAGCTCGGGATTCACAAGGCTTCCCGCCCAAACGACTACGTCGGCCGCGCGCAGAAGGCGCGCCCCGCGCAGCGTGATAAGGTCGGCGGCGCCCGAGCCTGCGCCAACGATATGAATCATCCGAGCCTTCCCTTCCCGTTTCTCATCGCAACCGTTTACGCCGCCATTCGCGCAGCGGGCAAAACACGGCGCCTGCGGCAGCAATCGGCGCAAATACGCAGGCAGGAGGCGCAATGCCGCCCGCGCTGGCTTTGACACGTTCACAAGTGCCCACTATCATAGTAAAAGTTTCGGCAACGAGCATATGACAATCGGATAAAAGGAAATGACCGGCGCGGCGCCTGCACAGCCCGCGCTGGCTTGCGGAGGGAACCAGGTGGGAATCCTGGGCAAGGGACATTACTGTATAGGACGCGCGGGCGAACCGCCTCGCGCCCCAAGCCAGACTGCTTCGCCTTTTCCTCACGGCATCGCCGTGGCGTTAGCTCCTTGTGAACCCCGAGGGGTGCGCTTTTCTTTCGCTTGTGCCGACAAGCAACTGTCGCCGGGGGACCGGCAAACCGAGGAAAGGAAAAACCATGTCCGACCAGATGTCACGCCGCGGCTTCATGGGCGCTGCAGCAACCGGAGCCGTCGCGCTCGCCGGAGTCGCGCTCGCGGGCTGCTCCAACACCTCCGCGAGTTCCGAAAAATCTAGTGAAAAGGAGAAGGCCGCGAAGCCGGTCATCCTCGTCACGAGCTTCGGCACGAGCTACAACGACTCGCGCCACATCACCATCGGCGCCATCGAAGACGCTATCCGCGAGAAGTACTGGCAGGACTACGACATCCGCCGCGCCTTCACCGCGCAGATCATCATCGACAAGCTGAAGAAGCGCGACGGCATCACGATCGACAACATGACCGAGGCGCTTGACCGCTGCGTGGAAGACGGCGTGAAGGAAATCGTCGTGCAGCCGACGCATCTCATGGCTGGCCTGGAATACGCCGACGTGAAAGACGAGCTCGACAAGTACGCCGACAAGTTCGACAAGATCTCGCTCGGCGACCCGCTGCTCACCTCCGACGACGACTACAAAAAGGTGGCCGCAGCCATTAAGGAGAACATGGCGTCCTTCGACGACGGCGAGACGGCGCTGTGCCTCATGGGCCACGGCACCGAAGCCGATTCCAACGCCGACTATGCCAAGATGCAGGAAGTGTTCAAGAACGAGGGTTTGACGCAGTTCTTCGTCGGCACCGTCGAGGCTGAACCGACCTGCGAGGATGTTATCGCCGCCGCGAGCGCCGCAGGCTACAAGAAGGCCGTGCTCGCGCCGTTCATGGTGGTCGCGGGCGACCACGCGAACAACGACATGGCAGACGAGACCGACCCCGACAGCTGGGCTGCGAAGTTCGTGGCCGCCGGCTTCGAAGTGACGTGCCTGCTCCAGGGTCTGGGACAGAACGTCGCGGTCGACGACATCTACGTCTCGCACGTGGACGACGCCATCGCCAAGCTGTAAACTCGCCGCGCACGGGGGCGCCGGTCGCGTCCCCGTGCAACGGGCATGCGCCTTTCCCCGACTGACGACGCATGCCCGTTGCATTCGCATCCCGACCGCCCACCGCACGGCACGGGCGGTCGAAGCGATTGAAAGGAACCCCCTCCATGTTGAAGAAAACCCTCGTCTTCGCCCTGTCGGCGGCGCTTTGCGCATTCTCGCTCGCCGGCTGCGCCGGAAATTCAATCGACAGCGCAAAGGCAAGCGATGCCGATTCCCAGGAAAAGACCGAACAGGCGGCCGATGCGCCCGCGGGCGCAAGCGCTGCCCCCATCACCGCCGACAAGGTGGCCGACGGCACCTATCCAATCACCGTAGATTCCAGCTCGAACATGTTCAGGATCGTGGACGCCCAGCTCATCGTGGAAAACGGCTCCATGCACTGCGTGATGACGCTTTCCGGCACGGGCTACGGCAAGCTCTTCATGGGCACGGGCGACGAGGCTGCCGCCGCGAGCGAGGCCGACTTCATCCCCTATGTGGAAAACGCGGAAGGCAAGTACACCTACGACGTGCCCGTTGATGCGCTCGACGAGGACACCGCCTGTGCCGCGTGGAGTATTAGAAAAGAGCAGTGGTACGACCGCACACTTGTGTTCGAATCCGCCGGCGTCGATCTGCGCGCCGACGCACTGAAGTAACGCCATGCGGTCGATTCTTCCCAAGGGGGAAAACAGGAAGCTCCACAGCATCGCGGCGCGCGCGATCGCCTGCGTTCTCGTCGCCCTGCTCGCGCTTCCCTTCGCGGGGTGCAGTGCGAGCCCGAACGCGACCGGTGGCACGGCGGGCTCTCAGGAATACACGGTGAGCGTCTCGCTTTCCGGCGGGTCAGGGCGCGCAAGCATCGCCTCACCCACCACAATTGTGAAGGATGGCGACACCTACACCGCGACCATCACCTGGTCGAGTTCGAACTACGACAAGATGACCGTCGACGGCGTGGACTACGCGCCCGTAAACGACGGCGGCAACTCCACGTTCGAGATACCCGTCACGCTCGACGAGGACATCGCCGTGTCGGCCGAGACCGTCGCCATGTCGACGCCGCACACCATCGACTACACGCTCCACTTCGACTCATCCACCATGAAGGAGAAATCGGGCGACGATGCAAGCGGCGGCTCCCCTGCGGGAACGGCTTCAAGCGCCGCGGCCGACTTCCACAACGCCGATTTGGGCTGCGGCTGGGAGCCGACGGGAGCGCTTCAGCTTGAATACGCCGAGCACTTCACTGTCGACGAGTTCGAAGGCGGCCTGCGGCTTATCTGCGTTTCGAATGGGGAGCGTTTCCTCGTGGTGCCGCAAGATGCGAAGGTACCTGATGGGTTGAGCTCCGACATCGCGGTCATAAGGCGCCCCGCCGACAAGGTGTACCTCGTGTCGTCGGCGACGATGTGCCTGGTCGACGCGCTCGATGCGAACGACAATATCATCATGTCGGGCACGAAGGCCGACGATTGCTCGGTCGCAGGCTTCAAAAGCGCGCTCGAAAGTGGGGCGATCGCCTACGGCGGCAAGTACAGCGCGCCCGACTACGAGCGAATATCGGCCTCGGGCTGCACGCTCGCCATCGAGAACACCATGATCAACCACACGCCCGATGTGAAGGAAAAGCTGCAGAAGCTCGGGCTCGTCTTGCTCACCGAACAGTCGTCGAGCGAGCCCGAAGCACTCGGGCGCGTCGAGTGGATTAAGCTTTTCGGCGTCCTGTTCGACAAGGAAGACGAGGCCGCGCACCTGTTCAACGAGCAGAAGGCCCGCGTCGAGCAAACGTCGGGGCTCGCGTCGTCAGGTAAAACCGTGGCGTATTTCTACATTAACTCGAACGGGGCCGCCGTCACGCGGCGGGCGGGCGACTACGTGGCGCAGATGATCGAGCTTGCAGGCGGCAGCTATGCGCTCGATGACGCGCAGACGGCGTCGACGTCAGGTTCGTCAGTAACGCTCGAAATGGAGCGCTTCTACGCGACGGCGAAGGATGCCGACATCATCGTCTACAACGGCACCATCGACGAATCGGTTGCCACCTTGAACGACTTCGTAGGCAAAAACGCGCTATTGTCGCAGTTCAAAGCCGTGAAGAACGGCAACGTCTGGGTCACAAGCGCCGACATGTACCAGCAGATGACTTCTACCGCCGACATTATCGACGAGCTGCACGGGGCGTTCAGCGGCGATGACACGAGCGACTTCCATTATCTGAGGAAGCTCGGCTAGCACCATGAGAAGCCGACTTTCCATGGCATACGACGAATCGGGGCGCGCCGCGCGGTGTCGCGTCGTGACGGCGCTGCTCGCTGTTGCCCTCATCGTGCTCATCGGGACCAACCTGTGCATCGGGAGCGTGCTCGTGCCCGCAGACCACATCCCCGGCATCCTTTCGGGCGGCGCGGCCAATTCCATGGAAAGCCAGGTCATCTGGGAGATTCGACTGCCGCGCGTACTTTCAGCCGTGCTTCTCGGCGGGGCACTTTCGCTCTCCGGGTTCCTGCTGCAGACGTTTTTCAACAACCCCATCGCCGACCCGTTCATCTTGGGCGTCTCCTCGGGCGCAAAGTTCGTCGTCGCGCTTACGATGATCGTACTTCTGGGCGCAAACCAGGCCATGTCCTCGCCGGCCATGGTGGCCGCAGCGTTTCTGGGCTCGCTTATCACCATCGGTTTCGTGCTCCTCATTGCACGGCGCATAAGTTCCATGGCCATGCTCATCGTGGCGGGCGTCATGGTGGGATACATCTGCTCGGCGGCGACGAACTTCCTCATCGCCTTCGCCGACGACCAGTCCATCGTGAACCTGCACAACTGGTCTTTGGGTAGCTTCTCGGGTTCGAGCTGGGACGACGTCGCGGTCATCACGGTCGTGGTGATCACCGTAAGCGCATGCGTATTCGCGATATCGAAGCCCCTTTCCGCCTTCCAGCTGGGAGAAGCCTACGCGAAAAGCGTCGGCGTGAACGTCGCACGCTTCCGCGTGGCGCTCGTCCTTCTAGCGAGCATGCTCTCCGCCTGCGTGACCGCGTTCGCTGGTCCGGTGTCGTTCGTAGGCATTGCGGTTCCGCATCTCGTGAAGTCGGTGCTAAAGTCGTCGAAGCCCATCCGCGTGATTCCTGCGTGCTTCTTGGGAGGCGCCATCTTCTGCGCGGGCTGCGATTTGATCGCGCGCACACTGTTCTCTCCTGTCGAACTTTCCATCAGCGCCGTCACCGCCATCTTCGGCGCGCCGGTGGTTATCGCGCTCATGTTGAAGAAGCGGGTGAGGTAGATGGGGGAATTCGCGCCGCGGCCCAAAACGCTCGGAGGGGACATTCCATGCTTAGACAGTCCTGAGCTCGCACGAAAGCGCCAGAAGGCACGTGCGGAACTGCGCGAGGAACGCCTCCTCCGAGCGGAGCCGAACCTCGAAACTCCGGTCGAAACGCAGGCTGACGGAGCGCCGCTTTTCCGCATAAGCGACCTGTCGGCGGGCTACGACAAGAAGGTCGTAGTCGAAGGCGTCGATCTGGAGGTTCGCCCGGGCGATGTCGTGGCGCTCATCGGGCCGAACGGCTCGGGCAAGTCGACCATCTTGAAAACCATCACACGCCATCTGGCACCGCTTGCCGGCGCGGTCGAGCTCGACGGGCGGGAGATTTCCCGATGGAAGACGGCGGAGTTCGCAAGGAACCTTGCCGTTATGCTGACAGATCGCCCCCGGACCGAGCTCCTCACCTGCCGCGATATCGTAGAGGCGGGAAGACATCCCTACACCGGGCGAATGGGTGCACTCTCGCCTAACGACCATAGTCGGGTCGACGAGGCCATGAAAACCGCACATATGGAAGAGCTCGCCGAGTGCGACTTCATGCAGATAAGCGATGGGCAACGCCAGCGCGTCATGCTCGCACGCGCCATCGCACAGGATCCGCGTGTGCTCGTGCTCGACGAGCCCACGTCGTATCTCGATATCCGCTACCAGATCGACCTGCTGCGAATACTTCGCCACCTTGCGAAATCGCGGAATGTGGCTGTCATCATGTCCATCCACGAACTCGAGCTCGCGCAGAAAAGCGCCGACAAGGTGATTTGCGTGAAGGACGGCCGGGTCTTCCGCGCCGGCGCACCCGAGGACATATTCACGCGCGAGACGATTGGCGAGCTCTACGGCCTTCAACATGGCACCTTCAACGAGCGCTTCGGCAGCGTGGAAATTGGACGCCCGCACGGCGATGCGCACACGTTCGTCATCGCCGGCGCAGGTACGGGGTCGGCTGTGTTTCGCCAGCTCATCCGGCAGGGCAAGGCGTTCTACGCGGGCGTTCTGCACGAAGGGGACATCGACTGCGAGCTTGCGCGCGACCTAGCGGCGGAATGCGTGGCCGAGCGCGCCTTCGAGCCGATCGGGGATAAAACCATAGCCCGCGCCAAAGAGCTCCTCGTCCACTGCGCGCGTCTTATCGTGTGCCCCGCCGCCTTCGGCACCATAAACGCCCGCAACGTAGAGCTCGTCGAGTTCGCACGATCGCATGGTATCGAGGTCATGCAAGCGTGCGAAGGCGCATCGGAGGATTCCCAATTGGAGTGGGAAGGATAAACTGGACTTTCTTTTAAGGATCCTCAGGCTACAGCTCCTACGCGGCGAGGTCTACAAGGCGCCGGAGAACTTCATGAACAGGAATTTCCACGCCGACGAGCCCAATTAGGCCTAATCCAAGCGAGATTCCAGACTCGACAGGCCATTGAGAGTCAGGTCGTTGGCGACCTCAGAGACGCGCTCAATAGGAACCGAGCCGTCAGACAGCGCCCACGTGCGATAGATACCGATAATGCCTGACAGCAAAAACGCCAGATAGTAGTCGAACATCTCATCCTTAAGGCCTTGGGGCAGCAGATTGCGCTCGGCAATCTCGTGCTCGAGAGGTGCACGAAGACGAGCCATAAAATCATCGAGCGGAATGTTCTCGATCAGCTGACGATTGAGCACCAGGTTGTTGCATAACGCCTCGTTAACGGTTTTAAAGAAGGTCGCCGCCGCTCCCAGGGCGCGCTCGTTGGTGTCACCGTCCATTGAAGCAAGCGTTTTCTCGACCGAGTCGACAATCATCTCCACCACATCGACGGCAATGGCATCGAGCAGGCCGTCGACCGTACCAAAGTGAACGTAAAAGGTCTTGCGGTCGACATTGGCCTCGCGCGCGATGGCACTCACCGTAATGTCTGCCAGCGGCTTTTCCATGAGCAGGCGCTCGAAAGCGGAAAGGATGGCATTGCGGCTGCGAACGATGCGGCGATCAATACGCGGTTTGCTGGTGGCCATGGGCGTGTCCCTTCGATATGCGGGCATTCATCAACAGATGAGAGATAATCTACGTAAGAGGATTATCCCCCATCCGGCACAAAAAAGCCCGGCAATATGAAGAACGCACGACTGCCCTACTGCGACTTAGGGTGCTTCTTCTTATTGAGTGCCGACGGAGATACGCGAATACCGTCGCCTGTCTGGCGCACATAGGCTTTATGAGCCGGCTTAGCGGTCCCAGAAGCCTTCTGAGCGTGCTTCTTGGGATCAACGGTAACAGCATTCGTGGGGTGCGGCTTAGTGGGCGCAGAGGGCGTCTGAGGCGTGCGGCCGAGTTTGCGCATCACGCGATCCCAGCGCGCATGGATGCTCTCGTTGTGGGCGCTCTTAAGGCCCAACAGGGGCGCAGCCAAAATGGTCGGCGCAATAAACGTAATGAGGCGCCACAGCAGATAGCCGGCGGTCGAAGCCGACCCAAAGAAATGACCCAAGAACAATGCAAAGCCGCCCTCAGCGCCACCAGTTCCACCGGGCAAGGGGACCGCAGAGCTCAACAGCTGGACAAAGGCGCTCGCGGCCATGACCGAGAAAAAGTCGACCTCGTGGTGGCCAAAGGCAAGCATCAGGAAATACGGCACGAGGTAGAAAAACGCGAGCTGCATCATGGTGATGACCACCGTGAGCAGCATGGACGAAAAGTGGCCGGCTGAAAGCTTGAACTTCTCGGAGAAAGAGTAGATTTCGCCGTCGACAAACGTACGCCAGCCCTCAATCTTGGTGGCCGAGACGCCCATTCGCTCGAGCCAATTGATAATGCAGTGCGCGACGCGCGTGACGGTCTTAGGCATGAGCGCGACGGCAAAGATGCCAAGCAGAATGCAGCAGTGACCGCCAAAGCTAAAGACGCACAGCAGCGTCATGTCGCCATAGCGCTCGGCGAAAAACGGCATTCGGGCAAGCAGCAGAATGGCGCCCCAGGCAACGAGGCCAAACTGATACACGATAAAGCGCGTGAACTGCGTGGCACCGGCCTCGCCGACATTTTGGCCTGCCTTGGTCAGGCGGTAAATCTGGGCGGGCGTAGAGCCCATCATCATGGGCGTCAGGTTGCCAAAGAAGATACCGCTCGCCTCGACCGAGATCAGGTCGCGAATGCCGACGGGCGAATAAGGGTCGAGCCAAACGGCGATCGCATAGGCCACAATGCCAAAGAACAGATACATGAACATGCAAAGACACGCGATAACGAGCCATGGCGCCTGGACGCTCGACATAGCGGCCCAGAACTGCCCCATCTGCCCGGTTACCACCAGATAGACGATATAACCCACCAGCACGACGCCGATAAAGATGGCGCCGCGGCGTGCGCTCTTATTGTCATCTCCGCCCGAGGCCTCAACCTCGACCTGGGGCTTAGACGTATGCTGAGAGGACTCCGTCATGAGACTCCTTCTAACAGTCAAAATATCTTGGTTATTGTACCCGTAAGGGCCATAGGCAGAACGCAAAGCTCTGGCTCAAACGGGAATGACAGACAGTTGTTTGATAATAAAAAACCCGGCCTTCCGTGGAAAGACCGGGTATCAGATGCGTGGTAGCCCGTACCAGATTCGAACTGGTGATCTCCGCCTTGAGAGGGCGGCGTCC
>CALHWR010000003.1 GCA_938036665.1 uncultured Collinsella sp.
TTCAGCATAACGTCCTTGATGGTTTCAAGGTTGTCGCTGCCGGCTGCGCCGCAGACCAGAAGCGCCCCCGTTCGTAGCTCCGAAGGAGCAGAACGGGGGCGCTTCATTGGTCGAGGACGTTTTCAAAAACCAAGCCCGGTCCCGGCCGGAGGGACCACAGGCGCTACAGGTTCTTGACACCCATCGCGCGCATGGCGTTCAGGATAGCGATGATCGCCACGCCCACGTCGCCAAAGACGGCAAGCCACATATTGGCGATGCCCAGTGCCGCAAGCACCAGAATCAGCAGCTTAATGCCCAGTGCAAAGATGATGTTCTGCCAAACAATCGTCATGGTCTTGCGCGCCACGCGGATCGCGCGGGAAATGTTGGACGGCTTGTCGTCCATCAGCACCACGTCGGCGGCCTCGATTGCGGCGTCCGAGCCCATGGCGCCCATGGCAATGCCCACATCGGCGCGCGTAAGCACAGGCGCGTCGTTGATGCCGTCACCGACAAAGGCGAGCTTGCCCTTGCCACTTTCGGCCGCGAGCAGCGCTTCAACACGCTCGACCTTGTCGCCCGGCAGCAGCTGCGCGTGGAACTCGTCGAGACCGAGTTGCTTGGCCACAGACGCTGCAACCTCCTCGCGGTCGCCCGTGAGCATGACGGTTCGGTTGATACCGGCGGCGTGCAGGTCGCGGATTGTCTGCTCCGCATCGGCCTTAACGGTGTCTGCAATCACGATGTGGCCGACATACACGCCGTCAACGAGCACGTGGAGGATCGTGCCGACAACCTCGCAGTCCGGTGCTTCAACGCCGGCCGTGGCGAGCATCTTGGCGTTGCCAACGACGACGTGCTTGCCGTCGATGGTTGCCGTCACGCCGTGGCCCGCGTCGTTGGCGGAGTCTCTCACGCGCTTGGGGTCGACCTCGCCCTGGTAGGCGTCGCGCACGGACTGCGCGATGGGGTGATCGGAGAACGATTCAGCAAGGGCTGCGACTTCAAGCAACGATTGTTCGGTATGGCCAGCCTCGGGGTGCACCGCGACGACTGAGAACGTGCCGTTGGTGAGGGTGCCCGTTTTGTCGAAGACGACGGTGTCCACGTCGGCGAGCGTCTCGAGGTAGTTGGAGCCCTTGATGAGAACGCCCAGCTTGGACGCGCCGCCGATGCCGCCAAAGAAACTCAACGGTACGCTGATCACGAGGGCGCACGGGCAGCTGACGACCAGGAAGGTCAGGCCGCGCAGGATCCAATCGGACCAAGCGCCAGTCACCAGGCCGCCGCCAAGCGCGAGCACCGCGGCAGCGCCAGTGACGGCGGGCGTGTAGACGCGGGCGAAGCGCGTGATGAAGTTCTCGGTGCGCGCCTTCTTTTCGCTGGCATTCTCTACGAGTTCCAGGACGCGCGCGACGGTGGATTCGCCAAACGGCTTGGTGGTGCGCACGTGGATGAGGCCCGTCATGTTGATGCAGCCGCTGATGATATCGTCGCCGGACTTGGCGGGGCGGGGGACCGATTCGCCGGTGAGGGCAGCGGTGTCGAGCTGCGTCTCGCCCTCGACGATGACGCCGTCGATGGGCACGCGCTCGCCGGGCTTGACCACGATCACGGTGCCGACGGCGATGTCATCGGGAAAGACCTGTTCGAGTGTGCCGTCGGCTTGCTCGACGTTAGCGTAGTCGGGCGCGATGTTCATCATGGCACTGATCGACTTGCGGCTCTTGCCCACGGCGTATGCCTGGAACAACTCGCCGACCTGGTAGAACAGCATGACAGCGGCGCCTTCGGCCATGTGCGGGTCGGTGTCGGGGAAGAGCACCATGGCAAACGCGCCGATGGTCGCGACGGCCATGAGGAAGCTCTCGTCGAAGGCCTTGCCGCGGCGGATGTTATTGAATGCCTTTTGCAGTACGTCGTAGCCGGCAATCAAAAACGGCACGAGGAACAGCGCGAAGCTGGCGTAGATGTTGCCGGGCTCTCCAAATGCGATAGTGAGGGCGCCGAGCTCGTCGAGGGCATAAACAACGGCAAAAATGCCCAGTGCTACCAGGATGCGGTTGCGCTTGTGCTCAAGGGACTCTTTCTTCTTGCGCTTCTTCTTTTTCTTTTTGGAATCGGCGGCCGCCATGATTCAAACCTCCCATTTGAGTGTATGAACACTTGCTCATATAATTTCGCGAGCAAAGGCCGCGGCAAGCGCGGCCTTATAGGTCAACGTATGCGCGGGTTAGAGAATGATCTCGCAGTCCGGCTCGGCGTCGGCGGTGAACTCAACGACGCGGTCCAGGACCTCGTCGAACTCGGCGTCGTCGGCCTCGAGCGTCAGCTTCTGGGTCATAAAGTTGACCGAAACGGACTTGACGCCCTCGAGCTTGGCAAGTTCGTCCTGAAGTTCACGCGCGCAGTTGGCGCAATCGATCTCGTCGAGCTTAAACTGCTTTTTCATGGTGGGTTCCTTTCCCTGTGTTAGCGGTCTGGGTGCCGGCCGCGCTGATACCGTGGGTGATTGCTATTCGCAGATATGGCTCATGCCCTGGTTGAGCATGGTATAGACATGATCGTCGGCGAGCGAGTAGAGAATGTTGCGGCCGTCGCGGCGGAACTTGACCAGGTGAGACTGCTTAAGCGTGCGCAGCTGGTGCGACACCGCAGACTGCGAGGTCGCGGTCGCTTCGGCGATGTCAGCCACGCAGAGCTCGCGACCCATGAGGGCATAGAGAATCTTGATGCGTGTGGTGTCGCTGAAGACCTTGAACAGGTCGGCCAGGTCGTACAACAGCTCCTCGTCGGGAAGGTCCTCGGGCGAGCAGGTGGTGGGGACGATCGGCTCGGTGGCCTCGATGCCAGTCTTTGTTTCATCAGCGTGGCTGCTCATTGCAACATCCTTTCATATGAACATGCGCTCATATAAATTACTTCCGATTATATGAGCGCATGTTCATATGTCAATACAATTTACGTTAACTTCGATGACTGCTTGCCGCCTCTGCGATTTTCTGCGGGTTGGGAGACATCGACGCAATGCTCGCCAACATATTTCGAGATGTTCGGCCAGCATGCTAAGAAAGCCACCTTGAGAAGCTTTAGGACTGTTCATATTTGTACTTTATCGTGTTAAATACAGCGAGAATCAGTTCTTCCTCTACGGGAGTTCCTGCAGAATCAGTTTTATCTAAAGTTATATTGAGCATTGCTGCAGCCAATCTGGCACATCGGTGGCCGAATAAGTCGAAAAATGTAGGTGGACATCCGCAGAGATCGCCTTTAGAAGAGCGAATTCTCAATTAGATCAATAATCGTGTCGTCTTCCGTGCGGTTTCCATCGATTTTTGCGAACATGTCGCATTCCCAAGGCCCATTGATTTCCTCAGCAAGGGCCCCGACGTGTTGCATGTCGTCGGGTTCTGGCACATCGTTGATGCTCGGGTCATCAGCTTGCGGATATTGGCTTGCAATTTCGCGCTTGGCGGCCTCTTCTTCTTTGAGTGTCTCCAGGACGCGGCGACCGTATTCGAAGTAGCGCCGCAAGACAAATTGACGAAGAGTTTCTTGCAGGATGGCGAAGTTATCCGGGAGTCGACCGGGCCATATCTTCTCGCGAATGCGAATCGCTTCCATGACCCGCCTAAAAGCGGACTGCTTGAAAAACGAATGACGACTAACTGTGATAACGGCATATCCCATGTTTCGCAGCGTGTTTCGGCGTTCCTCGTCAATTGATTGCTGTTCGGGCTCGTCGTGGTAAAAGCCGTTGTATTCGATATCGGTCATCGAATTTTCGAGCAGCGCGTCGAGGTAGAAAACCGTCCGTCGCGTTAGGGCGGCGTATCTTTTGGGGACTGGGATCGGATAGTCCGTTTTGATAGCGCGTATGGCTAAGCCACCCATTGACTTGGGCATTGTCAGCATCATGACAAACGCCGTTTCGAGTGGGGAGCGACAGCCTTCGCGTACATAAGAAAGTGCCTTAAGTGCTTTATTAGATCCACGATACCCCGATGCCTCTGAAAAGAAGGCTCTGAGCTCTTCAACGCTGGTTAGGGCTGGGCGCTCGCGATATTGAGTTTCGTCGGACGTTCCAAGCGCGTAGGAGCCGCAGATTTCAAAGTAATACTCAACGAGCTCCGAAAGGTTGAGGTCGGCTGCTGCTTCTAACGCGCACAGCTTGATATCGACGATGTAGACGTTCGGCTCGAGTTCTAGGTAGCTTTCTGCATCAAACGTATAGCGCGTGCAGTGGCAGATGCAGCCCTTGCGGTGCCTTTTGGCATTATTGGAAAACGTCAGCACATGGATGCTTTCAGAATCGACATTCTTTCTGTTGAGCCATGCTCGCGCCGCTTCCAGGTTGGACGTGGTCGGCGCAGACACCTTGATCTTTTCCATAGATATGGGATCGGTCGCGTGGCTTGCGAGCGAGTTGACTGTTTGGTATACAGCGCGTGCCGTGGTATGTGACAGAACGATTCCCATACGCGCATGATGGCATAGCGGACGCCATATACGCTCGAAACTTCGGGCAACGGTATTGGGGCGCGGCTTATCTTCTGCGAACGGTGGGTTTTTGAGCTGTCGTATTGAGGGGGGCAGCTTCGGCTGGGGAGGTTTCTGTCGGCTGCCCCATTTTGGTGAACTTTAGTTGCGGATTCGTAGCTTCTAAGCGTTTTTGCCGACTGCTCAGATGCCTCACCAACATAATTTGAGTTATTCGGCCTTATCCTATACGAATGGTGCGATCGCAACGTCCTATTCGAATTGATTCAGATAGATTTATAGGGCTTGGTTGCGAAATTGGGGCGACTATAGCGCTCGATTGCGGTTCAAGGGGCCTTGACTAGTGGTTCAGCTGGCCGAACAACTCGAAAAATGTAGGTGGGCCAACCTGCCGACTATGTGAAGCACGCGTATTTGCTCGTTTTGATGAAAACTAGGGTGCAGCCATAAGGCTGCGCCCTAGTTTACTGCGTGCCGGTGTGCCCAGACGGATTGCGCTGTGCCTGGCAGGCGCTCCCGCAGATGGATCGGTTATTTCGCAAACAGGTTCTTGAGGTTGAACTCGGCCTGTACCGTGCGGAGCATGAGGTCGGTGTCATCCAGACCCAGGTGCTGCTCGTTGGCGTCGGCGGCGAGGGTTCCACGGCGGCGCGCCCAGTTCTCGAGCGCGGCTGGGGCGGACTCGCGGGGGAGCGAGCGCACGTCGGCGTCCAGGCTGCGGCAGATCTGGCGCGAGTCGATGACGATGATCTTGCCGGCGCGGCGTGCCTCGGCGTAGCCGTCCAGGTGGATCTTGAACCAGCTGTCCTCAAAGGCGGCGTTGTGTGCCATGTACGGGTACTTCTTCATAAGCTTGAGCAGCTGCTTTTGCAGCTCCTTGTTCTCGCGGAAGGGCGTTTTGCCGTCGATGTCGTCCCAGGTAATGTGGTGGATATTCGACAGCGGCACATCCTCGCCGCGGTAGATGTCGGGCAGGCCACAGTAGTGCGCCTCGGCGTCGTGCGGGATGGCGTCGCTGGTGAGTTCCATGATCTCCCAGCCGACGTTGATGATATAGCCGCGCTCGGGCGCGCGACCGGTGGTCTCGATGTCGATACCGAGCACGGTGCCCTGGATGGGCTTGCGGGCATAGGCCACGCCGAGTGCGTCGCGGTCGCCGCGGATCTCGCGCATAACGGACGCGGCGGTGCGCTTTTGCATCTTGCCGATGGCGGCGCAGGTGTCGGCGTCGGACAGGCCGCGCGAGAGCGTCGCGGGCGTCACGTTGCGCAGACGCGCCTCGCCAATCTGGTCGCACAGGTCGCGGTTGCGGTCGGCCAGGTCGCGCACGGTGGCAAAGTCGAAGCCGGGGTCGCCCTCGGCGGTAAAGTACTCGGTCTCGAGCACCTTGAGGGCCTCCTCGCCCTTCTGGCGCTCGGACTCCATGGCGCCGTGGTCGCCGTAGATAAACATGGGGATAAACGGCTGGCGCTCGTATTCGAGTGCTTGCGATACGTTCATATGCTACTCCTTGGACGGGCCGCGTTGTGCGGCTCGAGGTTACTGAGTTATGGCGAGATGATAGTTTACCATAGGCAACTATTGGCACCGCGCCCGGGACAACTACAATACCCTAGTTGACCGCTAGGACTTTTACAATGCTGCCGAAAGACACGAAAGGTTCCATCCGTCATGGATTTACTGATTGATATTCTGCTCGACGCCGGCAAGGACACGCTGTCGCTGGTGCCGTTTTTGTTGGTGACGTATCTTGCTCTCGAGACACTTGAGCACGTTGCGGGCGACCGCGTCAACGGCGCTATCAAGCGCGCCGGCGCTGCGGGTCCCGTGGTTGGCTCGCTGCTGGGCATGGTGCCGCAGTGCGGATTTTCGGCCATGGCAGCAACGCTGTACGCCGGCCGTGTCGTGACCTTGGGCACGTTGGTGGCGGTGTTCCTTTCGACCTCCGATGAGATGCTGCCGCTGTTGCTTGCCGAGCAGGTTCCCGTGCAGACTATGGCGATGCTTTTGGCTTCGAAAGCGCTGATCGCACTGGTCACGGGTTTTATCGTGGACGCTGCCATTCGCGGCCTGCGCCGTAACGCCCGCGCGCACGCGGCGATTCGCCGTACCGTGCTGGGAACCGCGGCCAACCCGGCCCACGTGAACTGCGCGCACGACGACCACAGCGGCGGTGACATCATCGACGAGGTGGCCGAGGCAGGCGTGAGCGCCGACCACATCCACGAGCTGTGCGAGCGCGACCATTGCGGTTGTGATGAAGACGAGGACGAGCACGAACACGGACATGGCCACGATCACGGTCATGAGGGCGAACATGAACACCATGATGGTCACGGTCACTCTCACTCCCACGAAGGGACGCCTGTCCTGTCGAACGAAGGGACGCCTGTCCTGTCGATCATCCGCAGCGCGATCTCGCACACCGTGCAGGTCTCGGTATTCATTTTTCTGGTGACGCTGATTCTGGTTGCCGTGCTCGAGACGTTCGGCGAGTCCGCAATCGAGCAGTTCCTGCGCGGCAACGAGACACTCGCTGTCCTGGGCTCGGCACTCGTCGGCCTGATCCCCAACTGCTCGGCCAGCGTCGTCATCACGCAACTGTACCTGGAAGGCGCGCTGCAGCTGGCCCCGATGCTCGCCGGCACGCTCATTTCCGCCGGCGTGGGTTATCTGGTGCTGTTCCGCACCAACCGCAGCGCCCGCGAAAATGCCGTGTTCCTGATTATGATGTACGTCATCGGCGCGGGCTGGGGTCTCATCCTCTCCGCCGTTGGCCTCTAAGTAGGCCTAAAAAATGGGCTTCAAATAGCCATGCTCAGCGCCTGCGCAATGCGGCGACGCATGGCATTTTGAAGCCCGTTTTTTGTTGAGCCATGGATTCCGAGCGCTCACACCGCTCAAAACAAAAAGGTAGATTTTAGGCATGTCTCAAAAATCTACCTTGGTTAGTGCAGCAACTCGGTGAGGTTGCGTTTAAAGCGGGCGCGGTCTTCGCTGGTAAATGCTGCCGGACCGCGAGTGCGTCCGCCGGCGCGGCGTACCTTCTTTTCCTCGTGGCGAATAAACAGCTGCATGTCGATGGTTGCTTTGTCGTAGACGCGCCCGCGCACACCGATAGCGGCGGCATCGCGCCCGAGCACCATGCTCGCCAAGCCAATGTCCTGCGTCACGACCACGTCGCCCGCCTGCAGGCGTTCGACAATGGCAAAGTCGGCGCTGTCGGCGCCCACCCTCACGTCGAGCGTCGTGACCCAAAAGCCGCGTCGCGCGTGCTCGGCATCGCGCGGGTCGTCGCGGCGAATGTGCCGTTCCAGGTTTTGCGTGCTGTTGCCGGCGATAACAACGGCGACGCCCGCCCGCCGCGCGCAGTCAATCGACTCGCGCGTGACCGGGCAGGCGTCGGCATCAATAAAGAGCGTTCGCGGCATCTAGTGCACCAGTTTGCCAAATTGAATAGCGCGAACAATCAGCGTTACGCCAAACACCAGCAGCGCGGCGCCGCTAAAGATGACGAGCATCTTGGCCGACCACAGCGGATAGATAAACACGAACATGCCGGCGATGATGGAAAGTGCGCCGCTCAGGATGGCGAGGGCGCGGTTGGACGAAAGCTCGGACTCCAGAATGGACATGACACCTTCGACAATCCAGCCAAAGCCGGCCACGATAACCACCATCGTGGTGAGCGTCGCGGTCGAGAAGGCCTGGTTGCGCAGGATTATGACGCCGCCCAAGATAATGAGTAGGTTGGAGATGATGCTCGTCACGCGCCAGCCGGTGGGCAGCAGCGGCTCAAAAATGGCAGTGAACAGTCTGATGGCAGCAGTGATTACAAAGTAAAAACCCAGGACGGTCGTCAAAAAGACGAGGGACTTGGCGGGTGCAAAAAGCAGCGCGATGCCAGCAATGAGTGCTAAGACGCCCGTGATGGCGTAGATCCAGCGTACGGCCTTGACGGCTTTGCCCGCCATGCTTTTCTCGTCAAATCCAAACTGGCTCGATTTTTGGTCATCGTTCTTAAAGATGCCCATAATGTCTCCTTTCCGTGCGGCGTAAGCCCTGATCGTTACAACCAGTATCCCCTAAGGGCGCTGACGTATGGGTCGGGGAGGGCGAAACGTAACCCAAAGGCCCCGAATTGTTTCCGTTGTTCCCCACGTCGCGATTTTCTATTCAACAGGTGTAGAACATTGCAGCCCTGTTCGTTATTGCCTACGTTTTAGGTTAGATTTTCCTAAGGACAATTGGCTTGTATTGGGGGTCCCTATGAACGAAGCAGTTCCCGAGGCACCGTCGAGTGTCGAATCGATGGCAAAGCAAGGTTGCGAAAAGCTCGGTCTGGAAGCGTTTGATGCGCTGGTCCGTCGTGCCCGTACGTGCCGCCGTTTTGACGAGTCCATGCGCGTGCCGCGCGAGTTTTTGCTCGAGCTGGCGGAACTGGCGCACCTGGCTCCCTGCGGCGCCAATGCTCAGCGTCTGCGTTTTCACGTGGTGAGCGGTGCCGAGGATTGCGCGCGTGTATTTGACGAGCTCGCATGGGCCGGCGCACTTAAGGATTGGCCGGGTCCTGCCGGGGGCGAGCGCCCGACCGGCTACATCGCGATTCTGGCTGAGCGCGCCGTTCCGGGCAAGCCTGCCGCTCCCATTACCGAGGTCGACACGGGCATTGCCGCGCAGACGATGATGCTCGCCGCCCGCAGCGCTACGCCCGAGGTGGCAGCCTGCATGTTCAAGGCCTTTACGCCCCATGCGATCGATGCCATGGGGCTCGATAACGACAAGTATGAGCTCAAGCTGATCATGGCCTTTGGCGTTCCGGCCGAGATACAGGTGATCGATGCGATCGATTCCAACCCCGATGGCTCCATCAATTATTGGCGCGACGAGGCACAGGTGCACCACGTACCCAAGCGTTCGCTCGCCGACGTGCTGGTGTAGCTGAGCGTCACCGCGGCGTGATCAGACGGTAAACCACCACAAAGGTGCCTGTCCCCTTTGTGGTGGTACGAGGGGAGGGCGTGTGGCAGATCTGTATTTGGTGCGGCATGGGCAGACTGAGCTCAATGTGCAGAGCATTTTGCAGGGCTGGCACGATTCGCCGCTTACGGCGCACGGGCGCGAGCAGGCGCTGACGGCGCGTACGGCGTTTGCGGCGCGTGGCGTGGCCTTTGATCATGTGTATTCCTCGCCGTTGGGCCGGGCGCGGCATACGGCCGAGCTTATCGTTGGCGAGGGCCGTTCCATTGAGCTGGTCGATGACCTGCGTGAGTGGCATTTTGGCTCGCTGGAGGGCACATCAAATCGCGAGATGCCGCCGCAGCCCTGGGGCGATTATCCGGTGGCCTTTGGCGGCGAGTCGGAAGTGCAGCTTCAGTCGCGCATGGTCGCGGCGCTGTCCCGCATCATGACCAGGCCGCAGCACGACTGCGTGCTGGCGGTTTCCCACGGCTCAGCTTGCCAGGAGTTTCTTGAGTATGTGACTGGCGGGGGAGAGCTGCCCGACAACGGTGCCGTGCTTCATTTTGGCTATTGCGACGGGGCGTTTTCGCTCTTGGGTTGGTAACGAACGAAAGGACCCCTATGAATAAAGACCTGTATCTGGTCCGTCATGGACAGACGATATTCAACCTTAAGCGTATCATTCAGGGGTGGAGTGATTCGCCGCTTACGCAGTTGGGTTGCGACCAGGCGGCGCGCGCCGGCATGTTCTTGCGTGCGCGCGGCATTGAGCCCGATCACGCCTACACCTCGACGCTGCATCGCACCGAGCAGACCATTGCCAACTTGTGGCCGGGTCTTGCCTATGAGCGCCTGGAAGGCCTGCGCGAGTGGTTCTTTGGCGACTTTGAGGCCGAGCGCGTGATGCTGATGCCCGAGCGTCCGTGGCGTGACTTCTACCGCCAGTTTGGCGGCGAGGGGCAGATGCAGGTGCGCGAGCGCATGGTGGCGACGTTGACCGATCTGATGCGACGCCCGGACCATTCGTGCGTGCTCGCGGTGAGCCATGCCTCGGCGATCAAGGAGTTTTTGGACCACGTGAGGGGAGCGGCGGCCGACGAGCGTGAGCGCGTGCCGGGCAACTGCTCGGTGCTGCATTTTGCATTTGACGATGCAACCGATACGTTTGAACTGGCCGAAGTCTTTACGCAGGAAGATTATGCGCGCGAGTTGGGACTTGACCCGCTGGCGGCGGCAGCGGGTCCACAGCGCGGGTAACGCAGGCGTGGCGATATGGGTCGCTGGCATACTTGCTCGATGCGAAAGGGGCGGGGATGCATGCACTGGCATTGCTTCCCTGCCCCTTGTTTGTTGGACTGCCGAGTCTTTGTGCTAAGCGTTTAAGCCTTGCTAGTATCGAGCTATCTGGTGAGTGAGCAGACCCGCTGGAACCTGCGGTGCGCCGCCTGCGACCTGTGCGGCGGGGAATAGGGCGGAAATGACAAAGTTAAACGGCTCTTTGCCCGTGTGGGTGCCGGCGCCGCGGGCCTCGTCAACCAGGAGCTGTGCCGCACCTGCAAGCGCGGCAACGTAGGCCGGATTGTCCGCGGGGACAGGCTCCGGTGCCTGGTCGAGCATAGCGTGGATCGCGGCAACGGCGTCCTCGCGTTTGACCTCCCATACGCGATGCGTAATACCGGCGGGGTCGGTAACGGCATAGAGCGACGCGCCCTCTTTGGCGGCGCCAAGAATGATGTCCATGACGGGCGAGGCTTCGTAAGCAAGCGTTACAGGGCGGGGCTGCACCTTAAGCTCGGTGATTGCCCGGGCGGCTGTGGCCGCATCTGCGGAGGCCGCGTCGCCATCACAGGCTGCGTCGTCGCCCGCCAGCACGCTGACCGGGCAAATCGCCACAACGCCCGTCACGCGCCCTGGCTCTCCGGAGCATTCGTACACGTAATATGCCGAGCCCGGATCTTTGAGCATGAGCCCGTCGGCAATGGCGGCGCGCAGGGCGTCGTTGCCGCTCAGGATGCCGTCCATCTGCGGCAGTGCTTCGAGCACGCGGTCCTGAGCTGGACGGATGCAGGGAAACGGAAGTGCTTTCATGGGTGGTCCTAACGCGCGGGTCGGTTTGTTCGCGGCTTATTATGCCCCAACTTGGCCGCTCACGTCCCAGAGCGTGTTGTCGGCAAGCGTGGTCAGCACGTTCTGACAGCGAACGATATCGGTATGGGGCACATACTCGTTAGGCTTGTGCGCGAGTGCCAACGAGCCGGGGCCGTAGCTCATGCAATTGCGGTTGCCCGTCTTGCCGGCAATGACGGCGGTGTCGGTATAGCCGGTAAAGAAGCCGACGGTCGTGTCCGTGCCCGTCACATCGTCTGCTGTGCACTTGAGCGCAGCTAGAAGGGGAGAGGCCGGATCGCGCTCGATGGCGGGGCGGTCGCCTGTCACGGTATAGCTTCCATGGCAGCCTAGGACCGCGGCTTCGGCGGCGACAATGGCCTGCTCTACCATGCGCGTCGCGGCGGCCGTATCGGTCGGCGGGGTCAGGCGCATATCGACCCAGACCTTAGCGTGGTCGGGCACGACATAGGGACGGTAGCCACCCTCGATCTGTCCAAACGTGATGGTCGATGGCCCCAGCTCCTCATGTAAAGGCAGCGTCGCAAACGTGCGACGAAGCGAGCACACGACCTCGGCTATGGCGGCGACGGCGTCGGCGCCCTTCCAAGGCTGGCTTGCATGAGCCGTGACGCCGGCCATCTCGATCTCGAACCACGTGCGACCCTTGTGCGCCACCTGGATCTGCCCGTCGGTGGGCTCGGTGTCCAGCACCCATTCGCGCGAGCCGACCCAGCCAGCATCGATCGCGGCCTCTGAGCCGCGCATGAAGTCTTCCTCGTCGACCGAGCAGATGAGCGAAAAGCCGCGGCGTGGCAGCGCGCCATCCGCCGCCACGCGCTCGAGCGTATGGACCAGTGCGGCAATGGCGCAGGCCAGGCCACCCTTCATATCGCAGGCACCGCGGCCATAGAGTTTATCGTCGCGCACAACCGCCCCAAGCGGTTCGATGTCTGCGTCCCAGCCATCGCCCAAGGTGACGGTATCCATGTGGCAGATATAGATCAGCCGCGGCTCGTCGCTTTGGCCCGGCACGGTGACTTTAAGGTTGCGGCGCCCGGGCAGCACTTCGAGCTCCTCAATCTGCACGGCATCGAGCGCAGAACTATCAAGTTGTGCCAGCTGCTGCTCAATGAGCCTCTTAATGAAGCGCTCAATTTCATCCTCATATGCGCCCGGGTCTGAGCTGTCGATCCGCACGAGCTCCTGCGCAAGCCGCCAGGCAAAATCCTCATCAACCATATGCAACCTCACAATCAGTTTGCTTTCCAAACCGATTGTAAGCCTCCTGAGAGATCCGCGACGTGGGCGTGGCAGTATTTACCGTTCGCAGGCCGAGCCAGCGCGTTTGCCGTCCGAGCGGGTTCACAAGCGACGCAGCGGGTACGTACCCTTCATGGACGACATGCTGTGCGACATATCTGCCTTTCGGTATCACCGGATACCTCCACAGGTCTTGGCAATAATGCCGGACCTGCCCGATTCTGCGGACGATCCGCGCAGGGAGCACCTATGTGAGCATCCGCTCGTCACGCATTTCCTGGGCACCCCGTTACACGTGTTGGCGCAGGGCAGCTGCGGACGTAAGGGCGATCGCATTGTCAGGCATGTTTGGAACGGGGAGAGGCCGTTTGATTCCATGCGACAGACAGAGTTTGGCCTCGATGTCGCGTCCCCGCTCTTTACCCTGCTGACCCTGGCTTCCTCGGTCTCAAACGAGCGTCTGATCATGTGCATGTATGAGATGTGCGGCACCTTTGCCGTGTGCAAGATTGCGCCTCAGGTAAAGTCGGCATACGGGGGCCGGTGGGGTGACGCACGGTCGGGCTGGGAAAACGTAAAGGATACCTCGGGGAATCCAACAGACTTGTGGAAACGACCTCCCTTGATTGAGCTCTCTGAACTTACCAAGTACGTCGATAAGATCCCGGGGCTCCGCGGCGCTAAATCGTTCACGCGTGCCGCGAAATGCATTACGGGGGTGGCGGCATCGCCGCTCGAGGTCCAGGCTTCGATGCTGTTTGGCCTTACGAGGTTGCGCGGCGGCGAAGGGCTGCGCCTTACCAATAACGTCGAGATTCGCTTGACGCGCAGTGCCCGCCTGATTTCGGGGCTTGATAGGCGCTATGCCGATATCCTGCTGGCAAATAAGGACGGCAGCAGAGAGTGTCTGGTTGAATGCCAAGGTAAAGCCATTCACGGATCCATAGAATCCAAGATTTCGGACTCCGATCGAACGACGGCCTTGCAAGCCATGGGATATCCCGTCGTTCTGATGACCTATGGTCAGCTGGCCGACTTCGATGCCTTCCGCGTGGTGATGGAGCTCATCATGTCCTATCTCGATGTGCCGCTGAAAGACAAGACGCCGCGACAGCAGGAGCTCGAACGGCGGCTTCGTGAGGAGATTTTTATCGATTGGGCAGGAATGTAGCCGCGCGGGTGGAAAACGGTCGCGCGGACTAGAGTTTTGGTCACAAAAAGACTTATATTTCGCCTTGGAGGGGCCTTAAAAATGCTATCTAGAATAAGTTGTTTCGGAAAATGGACAGTCAACTTACATTCGGCACATAGAGATCGATTTTTACCTACTAAAGTCCCTGATAAAGCTGTTTATCAAAGCGGGTGTGCTTAGCGACTTGAGTCTCACTATCGATTATCTGAAAAAACTTGTTCTGGGTATCATTTTAAAGTCGTCCGGAGCAACAAAATCGGCCCCCGTTTCGTGAAAACGGGGGCCGAATGGGCTTCGTGGTCTGTCTGGCAGGATTGGCGCCGGCGCTATTTAATCACGCGCACACGATACATCGACGGAATTTGCTTAAGTGCCTCGATCGTGCTGCCGTCCAGGTGCTCATCGGTGTCGAACATGGTGTAGGCGTTCTCGCCAGCGGACTCGTTGGTCATGCGCTGCACGTTGGCGTTGTCCTTGGCGAGAATGGCCGTGATCTGGCCGATCATGTTGGGCACGTTGGCATGCAGGCAGGCAATGCGGCTTGCGGCGCGCGCCTTGCCCATGCTGCAGGCGGGGTAGTTGACGCTGTGCGCGATGTTGCCGTTTTCCAGGTAATCCTTGAGCTCGCTGATGGCCATGTCGGCGCAGTTGGCCTCGGCCTCGCCGGTGCCGGCGCCCGAATGCGTGGTGATAAACGTGTTGGGCATCTTGACGGTCTTGGGCGTGGCAAAGTCGCAGCTAAACCAGCTGAGCTTGCCCTCGCGCAGGGCAGCGTCGACGGCGTCCTCGTCAATGATGGTTTCGCGCGCGTAGTTGATGAGCACGGCGTCGGGCGCCAGCAGGTCGATCTGCTCGGTGCTGATCATGCCGATGGTATCGGCCTTGCTGGGCACGTGCACGGTGAGGTAGTCGCAGCCGCGGCAGAGGTCCTCGAGCGTGCCCACGCGCTGCACCTCGCGACTCAGCACCCATGCGTGCTCGACGGAAATGAACGGGTCGTAGCCGTAAACGTCCATGCCCAGGTCGACACAGGCGTTGGCGACCTTGGAGCCTACGTTGCCCAGGCCGATGACGCCGATGCGCTTGCCCTTGAGCTCGCGGCCCACAAAGGCCTTCTTGGCCTTCTCGGCATCGACCTGGATCTCGGGGTCGTCGGCGTTGTTGCGCACCCAGTTCATCGACTGCACGACGCCGCGGCTCGAAAGCACCAGCATGCCCAGGACGAGCTCCTTGACGGCGTTGCTGTTGGCACCGGGGGAGTTAAAGACGACGACGCCCTTTCTGGCGTACTCCTCGACGGGGATGTTGTTGACGCCGGCACCGCAGCGGGCGATGGCGCGGATGCCCTCGGGCAGCTCGTAGCCGTGCAGGTCGGTCGAGCGCATCAGGATCGCGTCGGCCTCCTCGGCGGTGCTTACAAACTCGTAGCCCTCGCCAAACTCGACTTTGCCGTCTTTAGTGATGTCGTCGATGGTCTTTATCTTACGCATGGAAAAACTCCTTAGCAGGTTTTTATCTAAACAGGGTGGTCTGAGGTGGCTGGTCGGCCCGCGTGCTGCGGGCTAGTTAGATCGCGGGCTCAAACTATGCTGCGCTTCGAAGTCCTTCATGAACGAGGCCAGTGCCCGCACGTCTTCCATGGTTACGGCGTTGTAGACGCTGGCGCGCATGCCGCCCACTAGGCGATGGCCCTTGACGTTTTGAATCTGGTGCTCGGCCGCGCCTGCGACAAAGGCGGCGTCGAGGTCGGCATCGCCGGTACGGAACGTGACGTTGGCGATGGAGCGGCTGCCCTCCTGCGTGGTGCCGTGGAACAGCTCGCTGTTCTCGAGCAGGTTGTAGAGCAGGTTGGCCTTGGCCCAGTTGCGCTCGGCCATGGCAGCAAGTCCGCCGGTCTCCTCGACCCAGCGGAATACCTTGCCGCACACGTAGATGCCAAAGGTGTTGGGCGTGTTGAGCATGGAGCCCTTGGCGGCCTCGGTCTTAAGATCCATGTACTGCGGCGTCTGCGCAAAGGCCGGGCCGTCGGCGATCAGGTCGTCGCGCACGATGACCACAGTCACGCCTGCGGCGCCGGCGTTTTTCTGCGCGCCGGCGTAGATGAGCCCGTAGCGCTCAACGTCGAGCGGCTGCGACAGAAAGCAGCTCGAGACATCGGCGACCAGCGGCACGTCGCCGCAAGCGGGCAGCTCGTGGTACATGGTGCCAAAGATGGTGTTGTTCTGGCAGATGTAGACGTAGTCGAGCCCGTCGTCCGCGGCCTCGGCGGCAATGCGCGCGTTGATGTCGGCCATGGTGGGTATGCGGTCGAAATTGGTGTCCTCGGAGCTCGCGAGCAGCACAGTCTCGCCGTATTTTGCGGCCTCCTTGTACGCCTTGTTGGCAAAGTTGCCGGTCACGACGTAGCCGGCGCGGCCGCGGCGCATGAGGTTCATGGGGATGCCCGCAAACTGCAGTGTGGCACCGCCCTGCAAAAACAGGACACGGTAGTTGTCGGGGATGCTCAGCAGGCGGCGCAGAGTTGCCTCGGCGTCGTCGATGATCTGCTGGTACATGCTAGATCGATGGCTCATCTCGAGCACGGACATGCCGCAACCGCGGTAGTCCATCATCTCGTCGGCGATCTCGGCGAGCACGCTTGTAGGTAGCGCGGCCGGGCCAGCTGAGAAGTTGTGCACACGTGCCATCTTCTAGTTCCCCTCGTAGTCGTTTGAACGTTCGGGATACTTTAGCACAGTGGAGCGCCTGGCGCGACCGCATCACGGTAAAACTCGAGTGCGCCGCTATGATTTACAGGATGGTTACATGGGGGAGGGGCGACCTTACCTGATGGCTCGCATCCGATCCGCCTCGGTCTTCGCTTGTTTCCAGGGACGCACGCGGTCGTTTACGAGGTCATCGTAGCCGCGGGCGATGGATTGCTGGGCAGCCATATAAGCTTCGTGGCGGTTGTCAATTACCGAGCCTGAAGTGTTTTGCAAGAATGGAACTTTTTCAATTGGCATGCAGAGCCCCCTGTATTGCTTGCCCATTCAATCTATATCGATGATAGCGTGCGGGCGCCTTGCAGGATTGGGGCAAAGCGATGGGCGGTAGGAAAAACTTGGACCCCCAGCCGGCTGATCCGTGCATCTATGTTCACAATTGAATCATTTTGGCGGTAGTTTTGTTGCGCAATCAAGCGTGCTTGAACCATGGTCGACCTTTTAGGGAACTGTTCGCCGGGTGATAGTGACCGTCTGCAGAAACGGTTCCATTGGACATCTTTGTTCTTCGAGTTGCGCAAGTCCCTCACGGTATGATTAAAAGCACGTCGTGTCAGACCGGTGTCAATAAAAGGTCAGAAATGGCGGCATCGAATGCAATTACGGCATAGGGGATGCTGATGAGCGAAGCGAACTACTTGGAGAGGCTGAAGAAAGCGCCCATCTCGGAGCTTAGTTTTGATGATGTGGGGCTAAGGCGTTTAATCCAGAATGCTGGTTTCTGCTACTTGCCCGATCTTTTGTCTCTTACCGATCAAGAGATAGACGCTCGTTTTGATGGCAGATATGCCGATTCAATCATTAAGATGCGAAAGAAATACCGCGCAGTTCCTGAAGCCTTCGCGGCATCCATGCTTCAGCCCAAGATGGTCGAGAATCCGACGAACGTGAAAGCCTCGCCGAAAAGCCGACCTCCTCACGAGTCAAATATCGAGACAGCGTCTTCGATAGAGCAATATGAATACGACTTGAGCCATTTTCCGCTCACGCGCTCCCATGGGCTGTTTTCGGCAAAATTGGAGGAATTTGAAGAAAGAGCTCGGGGTGCCTTTGACGACCTTGGCTCAAGGTCTGAAAACGTCATGGTTTATCAAGCGTTTGAGGAATTCTCGGTAGACCTTGATGGGCTCAGCACTGCTTTTGAAGAACTCATAAAGCGTTACCCGACAAAACCTCGCATTGTTCTGATGCTGATTGATAGGTGTTTGCCGAACGCTTTTATGGTCTATGTTGCCGACAAAGCGCGCAGGGTATTCAATGGCCATAACCTGTGGGGCAACTTTTTTGCCAGTCTTGGCATTCGTGACGGTAGTGTGCAGGGGATAGTAAAGCACATTTTTATAAAACATGTTGAAGAGCGTGGAATGCCTTTGTATGGTCGCGATGAGGAAGTTAATCACTACTACTGCACTGCTCTTCTCCACGGAGGCTTATCGGAAGATTCTTGGTCAAACCTGTGGGAGAAATTACTTCCGCTTGCGAAAGAAGTTTCTAAAGGCAGTCTAGGTTTTGGCGGAGAGATAGACGGGCGCTCCGTTCTTAGGGAGCTAAAGAACCCTGAGAGTCGGTATGCTCCCGAAAAGGCAGTCCTTAACATTCTTGAGAAAGCGCCCGATTCAACCATTGCTCCATTATTTGAGGCGTCCATGCGCGTGGCGGCGCAAATTGTTGACTCGAATAGGGCTGGAAGCCGCTACACGATGCTATCTAGTTTCGGTCTGCCTGAAGCCGCAATGCAGGCCCTTCGTGACAACCAAGAGCGTGTGCCGCCCTTGGCGACCGGAGGAAGGGCTGCTGCTGAGACGCAAGAGCGGAGAAGTGGCACCCACCGATTGATCTATCTTCCGATTGCCAGTTTGCAGCTGGATTTATCTGAGGGTGTTGTGACCATGCGCTGGCCGCGCCAACAGTTCCCGCTGCATTTTGCTGGTGACAAGATTGACTATTATGTTGACGGCGAGCTAAAGGCAAGCTCTGAATTCGATATGAGTGTCGGAAAATGCATTTTGAATGCCGTCGGTATTGCCGTTAACCCTCGGGCTCGTTACGACGTGGAATTGAAGCTCATGCAGAAAGATGAGCGAGCGGGTGACTACATCGAGCTTAGTTCTTTGAGCCAGTCGTTCAGTAGGAACAAGCCCGGTTGTTTTGAATTTATAAAGGACGCTAAGGGCTTCTACCGCTTGCGTGGCAAGAACGAGCGGTTAACGAAAAAGCGTCGTATCGCATACATTGTTAAAGACGGATACAAGATTGTTCCCGGGCAAGGCATGAAAGCCGTTTCGGAGTATGAGGCTTCTGGCGATTGGAACGATAACCAGATTTTTATCTACGACGTTGAGCCCGGTTCGGCAGGTTCGGTTGTTGACGAGCTTACGGGCGAGGAAGTTGCCGTTTGGCAAGAACGTTATGTCGCAAAGGTTGATAAGCATCGCATTATCGGAGAAACGAGCGACGGCGTTGACTTGTATGGGTGCGTTCCGAACGAACTCAATACCAGCGACGGCCTGCCCTCTGTGAGCATTGAAGCGCTTGATGGCGCGAGCGCCCTAAAAGACTTGGACATCATGTGCTGCTGCGATGGCGAGCTGGTGTCGATGCCTCGTTGCGCCATATATGAGGACGATACTGAAAATTCAGGTATTGCAAGAATAGAATTCAATCCCTCAAAAACGAGTCAATTCAGTTGGCATATCGAAGAGTGCGTCCTGGAGGCGAGGCAGAAATCTGCCGGTGGTAAGGTTGTTTTCCGCTACCGATTCGCAGTGGTGCCCATACAAGAATTTAGGCCTCTGTCCATCAGCATTGATCACGGGCGTGCTGTAGCCGAATATGGCTTCCAGGCGTGTCTTCCCATTGATGTTGTGCGTATTTATGAAGAAGCCGATGCGGAAGGCGAATGCGACAGGCTTAATTCCCTCAATGCTTGGGAGCGGTATGAAGCGAAGGCCCTCCTGAAGGATGAGTTCTTGCATCTCCGTATTCGTTCGAGGGAGAGCGGCAAAGAAACCGATGCCAAACTTGCTCTTGCTGCAATAGGCGTTGACATACCAGAAAGACTTGCAAATCTATCCAAGGAGCGTCCAATCTGTTTGGCAGATGCGTTGGAACTCGGCCCCAGTGCGGCAAACTTTAAGATTATCTCCTATGGTTGGAGGTACAACAGGGCTGCGCTGGTGATGCTCGGTTCAAAACCCCTATTCTTCAAGAACCTCAAACAGCCTGGCGAATACGGATTTAATCTATTTAGACATGCAAGCCTCTTTCAACAGACTGACTATAGGGCATCCAGCCGTCTTCCTCTGAGGCTGTCCCTGTGCTATGGCGATGACGTATCAACTGGAGAACTGATTCCAGCTTGGACCGATGTTCAAATGCTTGATTGTGCCGAGGGGCTCGGTATTAACGGCTGGAAGCTATCGCCGGGAGAATCCCTTGGATATGTTCTTCGGTTTGAAGGCAAGCCCTTGTGCGACATTCATTTCAGGTTCTTTAGGCGTTCCAAGTATAAGGAAAGAGACGAAAAGCCGATTGCTACGGCCTTTGCGGAAAAGGGCTCTGCGGAGGTTACTCTTCCATTAAGCGTGGTGAGGCAGCTGAGCAATAAGAGAGAGGTTGCAGTTGAAATGTCACCGAGCGACTTCTTTGGAGACCCTCGGCGAGAATACGCGACCAGTATCATTCTTAAATAGCAGGAGCAAATAATGATGGATGCAAAAGAATTCAACCCCATTGAGACTGCGCGCAAAGTGGAGGACTCTTATCGCGAGTACATTGCCACTACTATTCACTTTGATGACGCGGATTTGCAGAAGCAGCTTGAGACGATTCTCTGCGAGCCGGGATATCTTGCAAAGGGACCGTTTCTTGAGGCGGCGCCTCCGTACCGCAAGGATAAAACTGTGGCAGACCTGGTGGACGAGGGGCTTCTCTGCAAGGGCATGATGAGTTTAGGCGGCGGAGAAGAGCGTAATTTTGACCCCTATCGCCCCTTATATGTGCATCAAGTTAAGGCTATTGAAAAGAGCGTTGCCAGGCGTAATTACGCAGTCGTTACGGGCACGGGTTCGGGTAAGACTGAGTGCTTTTTGCTTCCGATTCTGAATGACATCCTCTCAGAATTCGAAAAGAGCGGGCCCTCCGCTGGCGTCCGTGCCATGATACTTTACCCGATGAATGCTCTCGCAAACGATCAGCTTAAACGATTGCGACTGTTGCTGAAGGGGACCGATATCTCCTTCGGGCGTTATACCGGAGATACTGAGGAGAAAGAGTCCGTGGCTCTCCGTAAGTGGAAAGACGAAAACCCGGATCAAACTAGACTGCCAAATGAAATCATCTCTCGCGAGAAAATACGTGAGAACCCACCCAACATTTTGCTTACAAACTACTCTATGCTTGAGTATCTCCTTCTACGTCCGGAGGATGCGCCGCTGTTCGAAGGAGCATTTGGTGCAAACTGGCGGCATATCGCCATCGATGAGGCGCACGTTTATTCAGGCGCGCTTGGCACCGAAATCGCATATTTGCTGCGTCGAGTAAAGGCTCGTATCGAATCGGAAACGGGGGAGCTGCCCAAGCTTCATTGTTACGCAACTTCCGCAACAATCGGCTCAGAAGAAGATATGCCGAAGGTGGCTAAATTTGCTCGGGATCTTTTTGGCGAGCCTTTCTCGGGTGATCCCGCGGATCTCGATGTCATCACGAGCGAGAAAGATCAGCCCCAAGATGCTCTTGATGAAAAGCCTTGGGGCGCGCTTTCTCTAGACACTTGGGCGGAACTTCGCAGGGAACTTTCCTATCCCGAAAACGCAAACGTAGAAGACATTCGCAGCGCACTCGCATCTGGTGGAGCTCCTGAAGAGGTTGTAGCGAGACTAGACGGCGAGTCCCCCCTAATGGGACTAGGAAAGATCCTTCTGGGTGAATCGTCTGCGACAAAACTGGTGAGACGCTGTGAGCGTCTTTTCGACCTCACTGATCTTGACACCATTGAGGAGCTTGAGATCGAAGGGCTCACGGGAGATAAGCGGGGTGTGGAAATCCTCACTGCCATGGTTGAGGTGCTTTCCTCTGCACAGCGCTCCAAGGATGTTCCCATTCTTACGAGTCGCTACCATTCTTTCTTGCGTGCTCCTGAGGGCATCTATTTAAATCTGCATACACGTAAGCTGACTCCTCACAAAACGATTGCGGAGCATTATGACGATGAAAACGATACTCCTGTATATGAGGTGTCGGTCTGTCGCCATTGTGGGCAGGCATACATCCTTGGTGAGGAGAGCTCTGATCCCGAGGTGAAGACTGCGTGGCTAAGTCCTCGACATGAAGGAACGGATTCCGACGACGAGTTTCTTCCGAGAGTCTACTACCGTCTTCTCTCTGACGAATCGGAGAGGGATCCCGATGAAAAGATCCAATGGCTGTGCCCGATATGCGGGTCTTTGTATCATGAAGCCGAGGGTGGTGTTCATCGTTTCGAGCATGAGATTGTTGCGCGCATCCCAATTGCGCTCAACCAAAACGAGAAAAAACAATCAGATGAAGCAGAGGCGCGTTGTCGTCATTGCGGATATCAGTCCGTTGTGGCAATTCAGCCAATGCGCGTTTCGCCTGAAGCTGCAGGCAGTGTCGTCTGTTACGACCTGGTCAGGGATATTCCGCCTTTTGATGAGGAAGAAGCTGACGAGGATGATTTGTTCGCAGACCTCGATGAGGAGCGCAGGGCAGGAAGTATTATTTGCTTCTCGGATAAGCGCCAGGACGCGGCTTTCTTCGCGCCCGCAATGGATAGAACTTATGGGAACATCACACGTCGTCAGCTGATAAGAGAAGCGGTGGAAACCCTGTCTCGCGACGGTGAGGGTTGTAAGCCGAGCTCAGTTATTGATTGGATAACAAGTGTTGCAAAGAGGCGATATCCGGGGGTCTTGGGTTCCAACAAGAGGGGCCAGGCGACGGCCTGGATTCTCGATGAGCTTGCGGCTGAGGATTCGCGGAACAGCCTTGAAGGCCTTGGCGTTGTAAGGATCGAGCCTACTGAATTTAACAAGGGGTTTTCCCATCCTGGGGCGAAAAAACTTGTCGAAAGACAGGTGGATAGACTTAATGCCGATGGGGCAGCCTGGCTTTCATTCGAAGACTACATTTTGTTTGCAAGGACCTGTCTTGAACTGCTCCGAGAGAAAAACGTTATCGAGGTTCCTGAAGGGGTCCCTGAGCTAAGAAACAATCATGAGAAGCGCGGTAACCTTGTCGTGCTTGAGGGAGGCGGCTCTGCGTCAAAGGATATTGTTCAGTTTGCGGGAGATGCGGTACGTGGTACAGAAAATAAGCGCAGTGCCTTTATTCGCAAGTACGTCAAAAGGGTCCACGGTATCGAGCTGACCCGTGAGGACGTTCGCCCGATTCTGCAAAGTCTATTCCAGTTTATGGGGGAGTATCTAAGTTGCAAGCTATTTAGGGGCGAAGGATATTTGATCGATTCGCGTGAACACTTTAGGCTTGGCAGAGATATTTGGACTATGTATCCGCATTCCAACGATGATATTGTCTATCGTTGCGATGCATGTGGATGTGAGACTCATCTGGACACGCATGGCGTTTGCATGACAACGAAATGCAACGGCACGATGGTGAAAATGAGCTTCGCAGAGGCAAGAGACAAAGACCGCTTCTATAAAACCGTATATCAAGATGAGGCGCTTCCCCTCGACATCGAGGAACATACTGCACAGCTGTCATCCAAAAAGGCTAGAGAAATACAGAGCGAATTTATCAAAGGCAACGTTAATGTTTTGAGTTGCACGACCACGTTTGAGCTGGGTGTGGACGTTGGCGATTTGAGGGCCATTTTTATGAGAAACGTTCCACCTAGTACCGCGAATTATACGCAACGAGCCGGTCGCGTTGGACGCCGCGCTGGCAAGCCTGGATATGCCATCACGTTTGCTCGCTTGCGGCCCCATGATGTCGCGTACTTTGAGGACCCAGCCAAGATAATTGGCGGCAACACGAGAGTGCCAATGTGTTATCTGAATAACGATGCCATTGCGATACGGCATGTTTTCGCTGTCGCTATGTCTGAGTTCTTTCGCTACGCGAGCCGGAGCTTGGGCAAAGACTACTCTCATGGATACAACGACTTTATGGATCTTTCTAAATCGGAGCCGGAAGGCCTCGAAGATCTTCGCAGCTTCCTTGCATCGCGGCCAAAGAGTGTCTATGAACAGCTCGTCCGCGTTGTTCCGCAAGGCATGCCCGTGGCGGAAGAAGTTGGCGTAAACGAGTGGGGGTGGATAGCAAAGCTCGTTGGGCCAATCGATTCGGCTGAGAATGGAGGCGGTGGCAGGCTTCTCCTTGCACATAGCCTTAAGCATGCTGATTTTGAGCGTGTTCAGGATGGTATTGAGCTGAATATGGGCGTCAACGACATTCTCGCATCCAAGCTTCTAAAGTCCAGGGATGCGCTCAAGAAGGAGAGAACTATCGCAATTCTTGCCGAGAACGGAGTATTGCCTAAGTACGGGTTTCCGACTGATCTCGTAGAGCTCCATCTTCTTGATATCGAGAATTCTGTAGGTGAGAACAGGCTCGAGCTTTCTAGGGGTATGCGTCAAGCCATTAGGGAATATGCACCGGGGGCGGAAATCGTTGCCGGCAAGACGCTTTGGAAGTCCGTTGGACTCAGAAAGCCGAAAGGACAAGAGTTGCGAAAGCGCAGGTATGGAAAGTGTCCAAATTGCGAAACATTTGTATGGCCTATTGAAAACTACAGTGATAAAGGCGAGTGTCCCGTTTGCCATACCGAGTTTGCTCTCGAAAAGAATATGCTCATACCTTCCTATGGTTTTGTCGGCACGGAAAACAAAAAAGGCATCGGGCTTAGAAGGCCGAGGCCAAAGGGGTATGCATCGGTGCACTTTAGCCAGCACTGGCCTAACGAGACTGCGACCGGAGAGTTTTGTTTTCCTGGCGGTGCGGTGAAAGTAAAATATGCCGAGAACGGGCAACTTTGTGTGCTCAATAGCCCTGCTAAGGGCTTCCAAGTCTGCTCTTACTGCAATTGCGCTGCTGTTGGTGGAGAGAAGATCCAACATACCTACTGGTGCGAGAAGAGCGGCACTGCTCCAAAGATTAATAGGTTCAGCGCACTGGGTACGGCATTTGTGAGCGACGTTCTCGAGCTCGTATTTGATTTTGATGCGGCGACGGTTTGCTGCGATGGCGACTGGGAAGCTGTGATGTGGGCGCTGTTTACCGCTGCGGCTAAAATCCTTGAGGTTCCCGAGACCGAACTCGGAGGGACTACATACAAAAATGATGCAGGCAGCTTTTCAATACTCATCTATGATGACGTGCCTGGAGGAGCCGGTCATGTGCGCCAGCTCAGCAAAGAGGTGGCGGAGCTAATTGAAGAGGCTTATAAGGTCGTAGACGGTCATTGTGGATGCGGTGAAGAAACTTGCTGCTACGGTTGTATTGCAAATTATTACAACCAAGCTGTGCAGGCGAACCTTTCTCGAGGCGCTGCAAAGCGAATTTTGGGGACTCTTCTTGCTGTATCGCCTTCCGTTTGTTCTGCCGGCAATTCCGATGAGGATAAAGAACTCGATTGCGAGCTGGATGCCTCGGACTCGGTTGCTGGGTTTGAGCTATATGCCTCTGATGATGGCGCAAACAACAAGGCGCTATCGTTGGCCGAAGCGATGAAGCTGTCAATCCGATCTGATTCTTCGGAGGAGTGGATCGAGTTGATTCGTGAAATGACGAGCTACGACTCGCATCTGCGCTGGGAGACTCCGGGCATAGATGTGGAGCTATCTGATGCTGGCGACGACAGCGCTTATGCCACGCTTGTTTGGCGCAAGTCCAAGGTCATTCTTCTTGACGAGGAAGCGGCGGGCGATTTTGACAATGCCTTCGGCTCCGCTTGGCGATTTGCGTCAGGCTGGAGTCTGTTTGTTGCCGGCGAGTGCTCCGCTGAAGATGTAATGAGAGAGATCGATAAAGAGGCATAGCCATGGCTGCAAGAATGATACCGAGCCTTGGCCCAGCTGAATACGACGATCGGAGCCGTGAGGGGGAGATTTATTACGCACTGAGTAAGCTTCCCGATGATTTTACGGTTATCCATTCATACAAGATGTTGGATGTTGTGGATGGAAACGCTATTGAGCAGAGGGAAGCCGATTTCGTCGTGTTTAATCGCAGACTCGGTATCCTTGTCATCGAGGCGAAGGCGGGAAAGATCCGCTGCGAAAACGGCGAGTGGCTATACGGTAGCGGCATATCGATGCGGAGGCATGGAGGGCCTTATCGGCAGGCGGATAGCATTAAATGGAAGCTCATTAATCGATTTGAAGATGTAGGGTTGAGGGAGCTGTGCGATAGGTGCAAGGTTACTCATGCGGTTTGGCTTCCGTCCTTGGGCGCCCACGAGCTTGGTTTTATTGACTACTCTCCTGAGGCTTCTCGCGATATTACTCTGTGCAAGACAGACCTTGGGGATCCAACTGCTCAAATAGTTCGCATCATGAGTATGGAAGTCGGGGGAAGGGAGACGAGACTCTCCAAGACCGAGGCTCAAGAGGTTTTGCATAAAGTGCTCTTGCCGGAGTTCGATATCGTCCCGACGAATTCGGTAGACTATCGATATAACGATTTCGTGTTCGCAAGGCTGCTGGACTCGCAGGCTCGCGTGTTGAATTTCATCAAGGATCAGAAGACGGCGGTAATTAATGGGGCGGCAGGAACTGGTAAAACCCTCATTGCAATTGAGAGGGCTAGGCAGGCCGCCTGTACGGGCAGGGTTCTCTTTTTGTGCTTTAATTCGCTTTTGAAGGAAGAGATTGCTAGAAGGTGCAAGGATGTTCCGGAAATCGACGTCTATACAATTCCGGGCTACGCCTGCAAGGTCTGCAATTCTCTCGAGCCAAACTATGCCAGCCTGACCGAAGAGCTCATGGAGCACCCTGACTCGTTTCCCTATCAGCACATCGTAATAGACGAAGGCCAAGATTTTGGCCTCAAGGCTATCGAGGACGCGATGGTGCTCGAAACGCTACGTTCTATTGTGGATTCAAAGCCGGAAAGCACCATGTATCTCTTTTACGACAAAAGGCAGTTTGTCCAAGGCTCAACTATGCCCAGCTTCCTTATGGATGCCGATTGCAAGCTAACGCTTTATGTAAACTGCCGGAATACGGAGGCTATCGAGAAGTCTTCCCTGAGTGCTCTTGGTGAAGCGCACGGTTTTAGAACACAGGTTATGGCTAAGCTTGGCAAGCCTCCATTGCTTATGATTGATTGTGACGCCGCCGCGCAAGAGGCATATGTGGATAAGCATATTACTCTACTCAAGAGTGCCGGTATTAATGACATTGTGATTATCACATGCAAGACACTGGAAAATTCTAAGCTGTCGGGCTGTTTCACTGGCGATCAGAGCTTAAAGAGGTGGAAAGGTCAGAAGATTCCCGTCCATACGGTGAGGAAGTTCAAGGGGATGGAGGCTGCTGCGGTAATTTTGATTGATGTTGATCAAGCCTTATGGGAACAGCCGTCCATGAGCTACATGCCAGAGCCTGGGACTTTGTTTTATACGGCTGCTTCAAGGGCGCGGCATGAGCTTAGAATTGTTTGCGACATGAATGAGGACGCCTGCAACCACGCGCTCGTGGCGATGGGCGAAAAAGCGAATAGGCGCCCCGCCAAGAAGCTCGCAAATGTTCTGGGGGCAGTATTGGTTGGATAGGGCGCCAGCGCGCCCCGCCGCCCTTTGTGAATCCGAGATTGTTTCCTAGGAGCTTCGCTGCTGCTTCCGTTGCTATTCATGCCATGCGCGGGCAGCAGCTAAATCACCGGGATATACCGTGACAAATACTCCTTGAGCGCCGGGTCACATACATAAAGAAACGTTCCCAGCATGCCACGCGTCATGAGGACATAGTAGGCGTTGACGATGATCTTTCGTAGGTCGTCGTCGCTTGCCTGTTTCTTTGCGACGGCATCTTTGAAATTCGCTTTGTTAACGCAGACAGCTCCTTTTTCGGCGTCGTAGTAAATGTCTGGTCCCAGAATGACGAAGCCGTAGTTGAGGTCGTAGCCCTGTACCGTGTGGATGCATCCGACCTCATTGACGGCGTTGGGGGAGTTGACCCAATCCTTTTGACTCGAGTTCCAACGTTTGGGGATACCCTCGATGACGATGTCAAACGCGTCTTTGTGTTTCTTCGTTTCCCACTTCCACGCAAAACCTGCCGTCATGCGGGATAGACCAACTTCTTCTTCCTTGGCTTGCTGCAGGGAACAGAATTCCTCAAATCGGTCGATGATTCCAAACTGGTATCTGGGAGCATCACTGTTCGGATCCCCGGCCCGCGAATCGTAAGGCTCCGATGAAAAGAGTTCTTCGAACTTCATGCCGGCATGCATGTATGCCTTGTTGTCGAGTAGATCATATACAAAGTCGAGATACTCATCGCCGCCGCGTACTCGCATTTGGGTGCTCAAGTTGAATTCTTCGGTTTCAATTTTCGCTTCTTCGAGTTGGTTAAGTCGCCGCTCAAGACCGTCTCGATTGAGGCCGGATGCCCTGACTTGCTGCTTGGGGTCATAGAACAGGTACGTCTTGTCGCAGCATTTGTATATCCAGTCAACCTGGTTGCTCGTGTGCGGAAGGCCGAGGCGATCGCAGGTGTTATAGAAGGCCTTGATGCCGGAGCCCATACTTAGATAATTACCCAGTCGATGTGCTTCGTCGACAAGTAGGATGTCATAACGATCATTTTTTGTGACGTCACTGGGGCTCAAGATATCGCCAGGCTTTAACCCTGGAAGGAAATGCGTGAGTTTCCTGAGGGTCTTCTTTAGGGAATCCATGGGGGTGACAAAGCCGACCCGCAGGCCGGAAAGGTTCGGCTCATTTTTGATTTTGAACATGAGACTGATGGCGAGGATTGTTTTGCCTGTTCCTGGCGCGCCGTTCACGACGGTTATGCGCTCTTTCTTGGGCCCGCCGTGTTTAATGTCTTCATGCTCTTGCTCGAGCCGCCTGTAAATCGCCTCAATCGTTTCGTATTGATCGGGCGTGAGCGTTTTGAAGGGCGAGAATTTGAACAGGTCAGTGTTCTCGAGCTCTTCGATGGGGTGGATCGCATAGTTCTCTTCGCGAAGTTTCGACCAGAGGTCTCTGAACTTCTGGCGATACTGGGGTCGCTCAAAATAATCGAACTGGGCATAGCCATTGTTGGCGTTGGTTACCTGGTATTTTTCGTCAGCGCAGAACAGCTCGATAAGTCGATTCTCAAACTCAAATGTTGCTGACTGATTGAAGGTCGGATTGTCAATCAGAAGGGTCCGGTCGAAGTCTTTGTCCACGTTTGCGGCGTGTTGCTTCATGCGGCGTCGATAATTGGTCGTTTGACCGATGTACGCCGTTTTGTTTTTGCTGTTGGTCAGGATGTAGAGAACAGGCCAGCTTTCGTCGTGGTGCGACCCTGGATTTGGTGTGCCAAAGTCTTGCAGCGATTCGCTTGTCTCGAAGGGCTGGGGCAGGGGAAGCGTGTATTGCCGAAGGGCGAACTCGTTACTCATGGTGGTCCGCCTTTCTGTATTCGCTGGAGCTGGTGTCGACGGGATAGCGCTCGCCGTTGCGTTTGAGTTTGGACGAGAGCGCCTTTGGGAGGTCGATTCCGTTTAGATCGGCGAAACGCAGGAGAAAGAGGAGCGTGTCAGCGACTTCGTCTTCGATGGCTTGGCGCTGATCAGGGTTATCGAACATTTCTGCAATGTGCTCGTCGCTCATAAAGCGGAAAAGCTGAAGGAGTTCGGAGGACTCTGTCGCTATGCTGATGGCAAGTTCCTTTGGAGTGTGATATTTGCGCCAATCGCGCGCATCACAAAAATCTCTGACTTGTTCCGTCATGGCAGTGAGCTTGTCCATTGTCCGTAACCTCCCTGATGTTCATTATTTTATTATGGCCGTATCTGGAGTTTATTGCACATCAGTTGGGACGTGCGGTTTGTCCGGTCGCGATTGCCCGGTAGGAGGATTCACCGTGAAGATTGAAGTTGATGTAGACCAGCTGCGCGAGGGCTTGCTCGACTACGCGGGGAGCGCGGCTGGCGTGGGCTTTCCCGCTGCCATGCTCGACGTGATGGATTTCGAGGACGAGTCGCCCCAAGAGCTCCTAGCCCGAGCCGAACGCGAAGGCCTCGACCTCCGCGACTTTGCCGTCGACGATGAGGGCGACGGCTGTGACACGGATGAGGACTGGTAGCCGCGATTGAGCTTCAACCCCATCCCCTTAATAAGTTGCGGTGAAATAGGGACTGAAATGGCTGTTCAGAGGACTATTCAATCCCTATTTCACCGCAACTTATGGGTGGGGATGGCTACGATGCCAGCGTGGCGATGACGGCTTCGTCGCCGGCGTATATTAGGGTGTTGCCATCGGGAATGATCGTTTGGCCGTCGCGCTTGAGCATCACTACAATAAACGGATGCTTGCCTTGCGGCACATCGCGCAGGCGCTGACCAGCCAGGCGACCGTGGGGAGTCACGGTGACCTCGCGCAGCGTAACCTCGGCACGCTCTTCGAACGTTGGGGCGGCCATCACCAGCAGATCGCCTTCCTGGATCACGGTGTCGCCATTGGGCAGTACCGGATGCGCCCCGTCGCGCAGCACCAGGACCACGAGCATGTCCGTCGCGCTGCCAATGTCCGCGAGCGAGCGTCCGGCAAATGGATGGCCCGCGCCCACCTTGAGCTTGACAAACGACATGCCGTTCTCGTCGCGGTAATCGTTAAACGTACGGCGCACGTCGCCTTCCGCGTCGATCATGTCGAGCTTCTTTGCCACCGCCGGTAGCAGCGAGCCCTGCACCACAATGCTCGACACGGCAATCACAAAGACGAGGTCAAACAGGTCGTGCCCACCGGGAACACCGGCCACCACGGCAAAGAGGCTAAACACGACCGAAGCCGCGCCGCGCAGACCCGCCCAGCTTACGAGCGCCACCTGGCGAGGGTTCGTCTTAAAGGGCGCCAACAGCAGGCTGACGGCGATGGGGCGGCTCACAAAGAGCATAAACGCCATGAGCGCCAGGCCGGGTAGCAACATTTGCGGCAGGCGTGCGGGCGTCACGAGCAGGCCGAGTAAGAAGAAGATCGTCATCTCGGCCATCTCGGTAAGGGTATCGAAGAAGTGCGCCATCTCGACCTTGCCGGTGATGTCGCTCGCGCCCAGAACAATACCTGCCAGGTATACAGCCAAAAAGCCGTTGCCGCCCAGGTAGCTCGGCAGCGCGTAGGCAACGATCGCCACGGCGAACAAAAAGATAGTCTGCGCGCCCTCGGCCGTTGCGTGTGCGCGCTCAATCAGACGGCTGGATGTCCAGCCGATGGCAAGGCCCAGCCCCACGCCCAGGATGATCTGCTTGGCCAGCAGCACGGGAATGTCGATATTGCCGCCCGCCGCGAGGGTCGCGAGCACGGCGGTGAGCATGTAGGCGACGGGGTCGTTGGAGCCCGATTCGACCTCGAGCAGCGAGTCGGTGCCGCCCCTCAGCGAAAGGCTGTGCTCGCGCAGAACGCTAAAGACGCTGGCCGCGTCGGTGGACGCCACGACCGATCCCAGCAGCAGGCCGCCGATCCAGTCGAAGCCCAGCACAAAGTGGGCGAACACGCCGGTGATGCCTGCGGTGATGACGACGCCGAGCGTGCTCAGCAGCACCGCCGGCGCGGCGACGGGCTTGGCGCGGGCTATGTTGGTGTTAAAGCCGCCGTAGAACATGATGAACAATAGCGCCGTGCTGCAGACGGTTTCGGTGAGTGCGTAGTCGCTAAAGTCGATATGCGCCGGGCCGTTGACGCCCAACAGCATGCCGAGCGCGATAAAGATAAGCAGGGTGGGGAAGGGGAGCTTTTTGCCGACGGGTTTGATGGTCAGGCACAAAATGATGACGAGGCCGATAAAAAGAAGGATCTGGTTCATGGATGGTGTCCGCTCCTGGGTGGTTGGCGTGGCACGGTCAGTTGTCTGCGGTTATTTGTACCCAAAGATGGTGGGTTTATGGGGTTGGATTGCGGGCGTGCGCGATATCGTCATAGACGGCTGCCGTCTTTGCCTCTGCTCGGAAACCCTTTCCAGCTTTATTGCAACGGAGTACAATGGGTAACGTTTAAGTTCAACTTGAAGTTTTAGTTGCGGTTCCGGGCTTCGGTCGCAAGGTAGGGAAAGGCGTTCCATGGCGATCTATGTGACATCTGATGCTCACGGACACGTGCATGCGCTTGACGAGGCCCTGTCTAAGATCTCGTTGACGTCCGACGATACGCTGTACGTGCTGGGCGACATGATCGATCGCGGGCCCGATCCGGTCGGCGTTATTAAGCTCGTGCGCTCGCTGCCTAACGCCCGCGTTCTCAAGGGCAATCACGAGCAGATCATGCTCGATGCCATCATTGGCCAGGATCCGCTCGATGCCGAGACCTGGGATATCAACGGTGGCTGGACGACGCGCGAGCAGCTCAACGACATGGAATTTGAGGCATACGAGGAGCTCGTGCGATGGATGGCCGCGCTGCCGCTCTACGCGGTGGCCGAGACCAAGGAGCGCCCGTATCTGCTGGTACATGCTGGAATCGAGATGAAGGCGGCGCGCGCGTTTTTACTTGAGCATGGCGTCGATTGTGCCGATGGCGTCGGAGCGGTGGGTGCCGATCGCGAGCTGCTGCAGCAGATGCTCGCGGTGCAGTCGTCCGATGACCTACTGTGGATTCGTCACGGCTATTGGGATGCGCCGACGGGACTGCTTTCTGCCGAGGGCGAGGGCCCGGTCGTGGTGAGCGGCCACACGCCCACGGTGTCGCTTGGGCGCTATTGTGAGGTTGGCGGCCTGGCGGGGCTTGATGAGGAGTCGGGCCGCGGGCAGATTGTGCGCCTGGGTGGCGAGGATACCGCCGGCGTGCCCGATCGCATCGACATCGACTGCGCTGCCGCCACCGGCTCCGAGTTCGGTCGCGTGGGCATCCTGCGGCTCGATGATGGGGCGGAGTTCTACGCGAATATTCGCCCCGGGGAATAACGGCGCAAGAGGTTGGCGCCAAAACATCGACGTTTCTTTCCCCAATGTACCAAGGTGGGCGTTATACGCCGTATGGGTTGCGGTCGCGTTCGATGCGTTGGCGGATGCGGCGGTACTCGATAATCAGTAGCACCAGGAGTAGGGCCATGATGGCTAGGTAGCTCACCACAGCGCCCATCAGACCCAGCAGCTTAATCAGGATCACCGGCAGCACCATGCTTACGGCGAAGCAAATCAGGTAGATCTTGGTGACGTCTCCAGCGTGGCGCAGCACCGTGATGATGGCGTAGAAAAAGTCGATGGCCGCGGTTGCGCCGCCGGCGACGACCATCAGCAGCGCCAATGTGCGGTAGCGCTCAAAGTTGAGGCCGTACATAAAGCTCATGAGGGGAATGCCGGGACCTGCCATAAATGCGGCGCACACGCCGGTGATGACCACGATCAGCGCCATAACGGCAACAATAATCAGGTCAAAGCGACGACGCTTGCGAGAATTAGCCCAAATGCTCGACAGACGCAGAAGCTGCGGTTTATAGACAAATCCGATGCTCAACAAAATGGCCTGCGCTGGAAAGAACAGGGCATTAAAGTACAGCTGATACTTGTAGGCCAGCGTGCCTTCCATCACGAACTTGGGCATGCTCTCGATGAGGTTGAACAGGAACAGCGCACCAAAGAGCGGGGCGCACTGGATAAACAGGTGACCAGCCTCGCGCAGACTCATACGGCGTGATTTTTCGGTTTCGAGCAGGGCGAGCGGGGCGGTGACCAGCACGAGCGAGGCAATCGCGGCGATGCCCATGGCCATGGCGGCGATGGGCATGCTGCGCGTGAGGAACAGTGCCACGCTAAAGACCGCGATGACGCCGACGGATCGTAGCGTTTGGCTCATGCCGGCCAGGTAGAGTTTGTCGGCCTGCTGCAGGCGGCCCTCGTACACGTCGGCAATGCCGTCGATCACCTTATACAGGTAGACGCCCAGGCCGATTGTGGCCATCTGCGCATCGTAGCCGCGGGCGCTGCTGTATACCAGGCTGCATGCCAGCGCGAGCGCTCCGCAGATCCAGCGGTTGAGCTGGTAAGAGGCAAAGGACGTCTTTTCGTCGATGTCCGAGACCTGGAAATTGCGCACGCCGTAGTTGCACGCGATCATGATGAGCGTGCCGGTGACAAAGGCGATGGAGAATTTGCCAGCCTCCTCGGCGCCCACGAGCTGTGTGGACACGATGGTGAGCAACGGAAACGCCATGCCCCATACGGCGGTGCCCAGGGTATTCCAAAGGTAGTCGCGACGGGTGGCGTGATCTTCGTACTCGGCTTCTTGCGTGGAGAAGCCGCCGCCGTAGACGGCTCCGAGCAGGCGGTTCCACCAGGCATTGACCATGCGGTGGATGGGGCCGGGCTGGCGATCGCGCTCGCGGCGACGGCGTGTGGCCTGGCTGCTGTCGGGACCGCCGGCGTTACGCTGGCTTAGCTCTTGGATTCGTGCGAGCTCCTCGGCGGTGTGCGATGCGGGGAACAGGCCGTTCTCGATGCGTCCGCCCTGCCCGTGCGCCCCGTCCGATACGGTGGGGTCGGCGACGCCATTGCGGCGGGCGATGGCGCGGCGAATGCTATCGATGGGCGTGATGCTCAAAGCGGAGTCCTTTCTATTGCTGCGCTCTAGTATAGACGCGACGGTGTTCGTTCGTGTTTTTGAACAGGTTGTTCGATAATTTCGGCGGCGCCATTCAGTAGCCGGCACTCGGGGACGCTCCTTGGTTGTTGCCTGTTCAAGAGTGTCCCCAACGATTAGTCGTTTAAAAACGTCCCCAATGACTAGGCCGCTTGCCTGCGATTTTTGACCGTTGGGCGGGCTTGCCGCCCTTGCCGCAAAAACGTTTTTGCATATCGGGTACAACGGGCTTTACGTGAGTAAAGTGCGCGTCGTGTCCTCGTGTCGCGTTTTTAAAGGAGGCCCCATGCCTGGTGTTACCCCTGCAGATGTTTTGTCCAACTTTGGTATTACGCTGGTCGAAGATCCCGCCGAGAATCAGCCCCGTCTGCTGGTCGATCTACCCGCCGCGGAGCTCGTCGAGCACGCTATCCGCCGCGAAGAAGGCCGCATGGCATCCAACGGCGCGCTGGTGATCGAGACGGGGGAGCGCACTGGTCGTTCCCCCAATGACCGCTTTATCGTTGACACGCCCGACGTGCACGACAAGATCGCCTGGGGCGCCGTCAACCGACCGCTTTCGATCGAGAGCTACGAGACCATCAAGGCCGGCATCGTCGACTACCTCAACGAGCGCGACGTGTTCGTCACCCGCGGCATGGCCGGCGCCGACCGCAACCACACGCGCCGACTGCTCGTCGCCTGCGAGCGCGCCAGCCAGGCACTCTTCATTAAGCAGATGCTCGCCCGCCCGCTTGCCCGCGAAATCGCGCGCACCGGCGAGCCGGACTTCTGTGTGCTCGCCGCGCCGGGCTACCAGTGCGATCCCGCCATCAAGGGCCTCAACTCCAGCGCCGCCGTGGTCATCAACTTCCAGGAGCGCGTGATTTTGGTCGCGGGTACCGGCTACTCCGGCGAGATCAAAAAGTCCATCTTCAGCGTCATGAATTACCTGCTGCCCGTCGAGGACGACGTGCTGCCCATGCATTGCTCGGCCAGTATGGATCCCGTCACGCACGAGACCGCGGTGTTCTTTGGCCTGTCGGGCACCGGCAAGACCACGCTTTCGGCCAACCCCACGCGCCTGCTGATCGGCGATGACGAGCACGGCTGGTCCGACATGGGCATCTTCAACATCGAGGGCGGCTGCTACGCCAAGTGCGAGGGCCTGGACGCGTTCCACGAGCCCGAGATCTTCAATGCCGTTCGTTTTGGTGCCATCTGCGAAAACGTGGTGCTCGATGAGAACCGCAAGCCCAACTACGACGACATCTCGATCACGCACAACACGCGCGTGGCATACCCTGTGGAGCACATTCCCAACGCGTGGACCAAGGGCATGGGCACCACTCCAAGCGTCGTGCTGTTCCTGACCTGCGACGCCTTTGGCGTGTTGCCGCCCATCTCACGCCTGACGGCCGATGCCGCCATGTACCACTTCGTGACGGGCTTTACGGCCAAGATCCCCGGCACCGAGGTCGGCGTCACCGAGCCCACGCCCACGTTCTCTTCGCTGTTTGGCGAGCCGTTTATGCCGCTCGACCCCATGGTCTATGCCAAGATGCTCGGTGAGCGCATCGCCGACGGCCGCACGCGTGTGTACCTGGTCAACACCGGCTGGATTGGCGGCGGCTACGGCGTGGGCCATCGCATCGAGCTTGCCTACACGCGCGCCCTGGTGGCCCGCGCCCTCGACGGTACCATCGAGGACAGCGAATTCGTGCATGACGATATCTTTAACGTCGACATTCCCACCACGTGCCACGGCGTGCCCGACGGCATCCTGGTGCCGCGCCAGTACTGGCAGAGCACCGCGCGCTACGACGAGGCGGCGCACAACTTGGCCGTGATGTTCGAGGAGAACTTCGAGAAGAAGTACTCGCACCTGCCCGAGTCCGTGAAGGCCGCCGGTCCGCACGCTCAGGTGCACGTCGACGCCCGTCATCGCGGCCGCGGCCTGCTGGGACTCCGACACTAGCGTTGCTTCAGACCCAAAACCACCATAAAGGGGACAGGCACCTTTGTGGTGGTTTTACTCGCGCGGATGACTCGGGTTACAATACGCCTGACATATTGCCCCCTTCTCCGGATGGGGGCAGCGTAAGCGCTCTTGTGGCGGCAGCGTAGGACTTTGAAGGTGGCCGCTGTAAGAGCGCTTTTTGTTTAGACGCTCGCGTGGGGCGAATCGTGAAGGGAGCACGTATGAAGGGCTTTGTTACCGAGAATTCGTTTTGGGAGCTGTTTCCGCAGGCGGCTATCGGCGTTGTGGTCGTAAAGGGCATGAAGCCCGCGGCCCAGATACCCCAGGAGGACGTGGATGCGATTGCCGCGCTGCTTGACCGCGCCAATATCGACGCGGAGCGCCATCTGACCAGCGATACTATCAGCGAGAACGCACCGGTCAAGGCATGGCGTGACGCGTACCGTCTGTTCAAGACCAAAAAGGGCGCGCGTTGCTCAATCGAGAACCTGCTCAAACGCGTGCTCAAAGGCAAGCCGGTGGGCCACATTACGTCCGCGGTGGACATCTACAACACGGTGTCGCTGACCTACGCGCTGCCCGTGGGAGGCGAGGATTTGCATGCGATCGAGGGTGACCTTCGCTTGAAGGTGACCGACGGTGGCGATGCGTTCCTGCCTCTTGGCGAGGAAGCGGATGACCCGACGCTGCCCGGCGAGCTCGCCTATATCGACGATGCAGGCGCCGTGTGCCGCTGCTGGAACTGGCGCGACGGCGTTCGAACGGCGCTGTCCGATGATTCGGCCGATGCGTTCCTGGCGATTGAGTGCGTGGAGCCCGAGCGGATGGGGGATTGCCAGGCCGCGATCGATCGCTTAGCGGAGCTGCTCGAGCGCTATCTGGGAGCGACGGTTGTCGTTAAGACGCTTGTGACTCGCGACAATCCCTGCGTGGAGCTGTAGCGGCGCCTGCGGATCATGTTCGCCGGTCAAAACCGCCACAAAGGTGCCTATCCCCTTTGTGGTGGTTTTTATGTTGATGGGTTAACAAATGGGGTATTTGGGTACGGGTGTCGGCTTATGCGACTAAGATGTTTACCCGTAAGCATTATGCAAGCGAAAGGCGGTCGTCACCATGCAGCGGAACGACGAGACACGTTTCGAGGACTTTGTCGGACTGATCAGCGGGCTCTACAAGGAGATCCAGCGTATCAAGACGTCCGAAGGCGCAAGGCTGGGCCTCAAGGGCTCCGACGTTATGTGCCTGTACTATCTTGAGCGCAGCAAGGACGGCCTGACTGGCGCCGACCTCGCCCGCATGGCCGGCGTTACCCGTGCCGCCGTTTCGCGCACACTGGCACATCTGGAGGAGGGCGGCTACGTCGAGGTTGACGACTCGGGTGATGCGGCCGTCAAGTATCGTGCTCCGGTGCGCCTGACTGCCCTGGGCGGCGAGAGCATGAGCGAGGCCGATCGCATCATTCGCGAGGTGCTCGATACCACCGGCAAGGCCATGGGCGTGGAGCAGCGCGAGCAGATGTATGCATCGCTGCGCACGATCCTCAACACCCTGCGCGAGATCTAGAGCCGCGCTGGCGCTAGCTTTCAGCCAAGAACTGCATCGTCCCGTTTGAGCGCGTACGCCGTGCCGGGACATTGCTGTCAAAATTCCCTGCGCGAGACCTGCGCAAGAAAGGATTCGTTATGTCCGTCCGCATTATTACCGATTCCGCAAGCGATATGTCGCCGGCGGAGCACCCCGCTCTGCGTGTTCTGCCGCTGTCCGTCACCTTTGGCACCGATGTGTATATGGATGGCGTCGACATCGATCACCAGCGCTTTTACGAGATGCTTGTGGAGCGCGATGAGCTGCCCAAGACCGGTCAGGTCAACCCGTACGCCTTTTCGCAGGCGATTGCCGAAGCGCGTGAGGCCGGCGATGAGGCCGTGATTATTACCGTGGGCGCCAAGCTCTCGGGCACCAACCAGAGTGCTCGTACGGCACTTGCCGAGGCGCCGGGCGGCGACATGTTCGTCGTGGACAGCAATAACGTGACCTTGGGCGAGCGCGTGCTGGTCGAGTATGCGCTGCGCCTGGTGGACGAGGGCCAGGGCGCGGCTCAGGTTGCGGCGGCTGTCGAGGCCGTGCGCGACCGCGTGGTCGTCATCGGCCTGCTCGAGACGTTGGAGTACCTGGTGCGCGGCGGTCGCCTGTCTGCTGCGGCCGGTGCCGTGGGTACGCTGCTCAACGTAAAGCCCGTGGTGGCTGCCGAGGACGGTCTGATCGTGCAGCTGGGCAAGGCGCGCGGTTCCAAGAACGGACGTAACCTGCTCAACCAGAAGGTCGAAAAGGCGGGCGGCATCGACTTTTCCATGCCGCTGGCGCTCGGCTATACGGGCCTTTCGGATGCGGTGCTCAAGAAGTATATCGAGGACAGCGCGGCACTGTGGGCTGGCCACACCGAGGGCGAACTGCCCGTTCACACCATCGGCGCCACCATCGGCACCCATGTAGGCCCCGGCGCCGTAGCCGTAGCCTTCTTCCAACCCGTTAACTAGCCCACCTGCCAAAACCACCACAAAGGGGACAGGCACCTTTGTGGTGGTTTATGCTATTCCGGGTGGAAGGGAGCGAGCAATGGCGTCTGAGGGCTTTTTTGAGCGGGTGTACGAGGTGGTCGAGCAGATTCCCGAGGGGATGGTCGCCACGTATGGTCAGGTGGCGCTGCTTGCTGGACGTCCACGAAGTGCGCGGTACGTGGGGTATGCCCTGCATGGCAATCCGCGCCCCGGCGAGATTCCCTGTCACCGCGTGGTGTTTGCCGATGGCCGCATATGCGATGGTTTTGCTTTTGGCGGTCCCGATGCTCAACGTGAGCTTTTGCTAGGGGAGGGTGTGGCGTTTAAGGACGACATGCACGTCGACTTGGCCGCCTGTCGCTGGCCTGCAGGGCTCTAGCGGCTCTGCCGTGGTTAAAACCACCACAAAGGTGCCTGTCCCCTTTGTGGTGGTTTAGTTTACTGGGGCTAACTTATGGAGAAGCTATGGCGGGCGATATTGATGCAGCAAAGTAAACCACGGTGAACTATATTGGTTTCAGCAACGGAGCAGGCAATAGGCGATGAAAAAGCCTGCCCTGTTGAGTTTGATTCGCATTCCTCCCCTCTGTGCGATTCAACGGTGTACTTCGGGAACAGGCCC
>CALHWR010000004.1 GCA_938036665.1 uncultured Collinsella sp.
GTTCTCCGTGGCGGGGTTGTCTTAGATTCTTGTTGGGACTCTGCCTTTGGCTCAAAGAAAACGGGAGATGCGTTGTGCATCCCCCGTTTTTGTTGCGGTTAGTCCAAGTCAATAAACTTAGTGGTCAGTATCTTGCCGTCTTTGACGAGCATTCTGGCCATGGTGGGGCCTCGGCTGCCTCTGGGGTAGCTGGCGCTGCCCGGGTTGAGGACTAAGCAACGGCCTACTTGGGCTTCTTTGGTTACGTGGGTGTGGCCGTTGATGGCTACGTCTACGGATCCCACCGGAAGGTCTTCGCGGTAGTGGGCTACGGCGAATTTGAGGCCTTCGTAGGTAAAGAGCGCAAGACGGTCTACATCGGGGCCGTAGTCGCGGTAGTAATCGTTGTTGCCCAGTACGGCCCGCACGGGGGCGATGGTGCATAGGTGCTCGTAGTCCATCTCCGACGTAAGGTCGCCGGCGTGGATGATCAGGTCTGCGCCCTCAAGCTCATCCAAGAGCGCAGGCGATAAATAGCCGTGGGTGTCCGAGATGATGTCGATACGCTTGGCGCTTGCACTGTTCATGGGATCCCTTCCGCAAAAAACGATTCGGCAGATACATACAAAAAGGCCCCACGGCTCCGCAGACGATGGGTCTACAGGGCTGCGGGGCCAGTGTGCTAGAGACTCAGGGCCTTCTTGAGCGGCACGACGCGGCGGCGCGAAACCGGCACGCGTTCGTCGACGCCCGTAATGCCCAGCTGGATGGCGCCCGAGGGCACCGTCTCGACGTCCGTAACGCACGCCAAGTTGACGATATAGCGGCGGTGAACACGGAAGAAGCCAAAGTCGCAGAGCTTGGCCTCAAACTGCGCCAGCGAGGTCGTCGACAAAAAGCGATCATCGACGGTGTAGATGCAGGAGTAATCGTCCTTGGCCATGATAAAGCGAATGTCGTCCACGGGAATAAGCACCTTGCGGCCGCCCTTTTCCACCGGGATACGCTCGATGGTCACCTTGCTGTCCGTAACCGGCTTGGCGCGCTGCATGACCTTCTCGATCGCGCGATCCAAGCGAGCTTCCTCGACCGGCTTCATCAGATAATCGACAGCATCCACGTCGAATGCCTCGACCGCATGGTCGCTATACGCAGTCACAAACACGATCGCCGGCGGATTTTTGAGCTTATGCAGCGCCTCGGCAAGTTGCAGGCCCGAGGCACCGGGCATCGAGATATCGAGAAACACGACATCCACGCGACTTTCCATAAGCATCTCGATGGCGGAGCGGACGCTCGACGCCTCCGTGATCGTGCCGATCTTGCCCGTTTGCTCGAGCAGGAAGCGAAGCTCCGAGCGAGCCGGCGCCTCATCATCCACAATCATCGCACGCAGCATAGGGATAAAACCTTTCGTCAACTAACTACGCCGGGCATCCGTCGCATGACGTTGAGCCCGTAGCCTTTTATTTTACTCTTGAATGTCAAAGATGCTCTCTGACAAATCAAGATGAAGGAGCACTTTGGTGCCCTTGCCCGGCGCCGATTCGACACGCGTATAGGAGTGCGGCCCATAAAAGCGATGGATGCGCTCCGAAATATTGTGCATGGCCACACCGGCGCCGCCACCCTGGGGAGAGCTGGCGTCGGGACGGGCAGAGCGCTCGTCAAACAGTCTGGCGGCGGTACCCTCATCCATGCCCACGCCATTATCGGCCACGGCAATCAAGATTGCATCCTCGCCGTCTTGGTGAACGGTCACGTCGATCCTCAGGGCGTCGTCATCGCCCATACCATGACGTACGGCGTTCTCGACAATCGGCTGGATCACGAACGCCGGCACCAGCGTATCTTCCACGTCCTCGGACACATCGAACGTCGCAAGCACGCGGTCCTCGCCAAAGCGGGCCTTCTCAAAGGTAAGGTAGCGCTTGGTCTGTGCGACCTCGCGCGAGACCGGAATAAGCGATCCCGAGTTGTCGAGCGTGGCACGATAGAACGATGAGAACTCACGAAGCAGTTCGCGTGCCCGCAGCGGGTCGGTGCGCGTAAACGATGCAATGGTGTTCAGCGTGTTGAACAGGAAGTGCGGGTTAATCTGCGCCTGCAGCGCACGCACCTCGGCGCGCGCCGTGAGCTCCTTTTGCACCTCGAGCTCGTGGATGGCGAGCTGTGTGGACAAGATCTCGGCAAAGCCCGAGGCAAGCGCGTACTGGGTACGGTCGACGGCGCGCGGGGTCTTGTAGTAGAACTTGAGCGTACCGACGGTACGATCGCCCACCTTGATGGGGGCGATAATGCCGGCGGGGACTTGGTTGTGCGAGCCGTCCGAGCCCACGACATCCACCATACGGTTGAACGACTGCACGATGCCATGTTCGATAACGTAGCGTGTGGCAAGCGTGTGGATGGGAGTATCGGGCAGTAGCTTTTCCTCAAACTCGCCCGCGCAGGCAAGCACGTTGTCCTCGTCGGTGATGGCCACCGTCATGGCGCGCGTCTCGGGCAAAATGCGCTGGCACACCAAACGCGCCGACTCCTGCGTCAGACCGCCCTTAATGTCCTCGAGCATGGCCGAGGCCACCGAGAGCGTCTCCTCGGTGTACTGGGAGCGCACCGAATCGGGATTGAGCGTCAAAAAGATAAAGATGCACAGAAAGATGCACAGCAGTGCGCAGGCAATCACCGTGGCGATCGGCTCGATACCGGTCACCAAGGCGAAAATAAAGTACACCAGCACGCAAATGGCGCAGGCAACGGCAATGATGCGAAAGATTGATATTGAACTATCGCGCTGGGCGCGGCGGTCGATCATTCGGCCCCCTCCAGGATACTGATCAGTTGTGCGTCACGCCAAAGCCCGTCCATGATCATGGGCCAAAAACTCTGGAAACGCAGGTAGCTTGCAGCGTTTTGGCGCGCATAGGCTTTTGCCTCGTCGATACCATGGCGCCAGATGCGCAGGTAGCCCTCATGCTCGCGGGTAAACACGCTGCGGACCATAGCGGTCTTGCGCACGCGGTCGTCGAGCTCGCGCGAAATCCACGGGCCCGGGTAGGGCATGAGCGATGCTGCCGTAACGGGAATGAGCTCCTTTTGATGCGCGGCGAATGTCAACTTGGCCCGTTCGTAGTACCAACGGTATACATCCTGCATAAAGCGCGGTGAGCGCTTTTCGGACTCCGGAGGCAGATGGCGCACGGTCCACTCGTTATCGAACCACACGTCGTAGCCAAACATGCGCATGTTAAAGAGGTAATCCAAGTCCTCGCCGCGGGTGATAAACGGGTCAAATGCCACACGCGTAAAGGCGCGGGCGTGCAGGGCCATCAGGCCGCCGCACACGTAGTTGGAGCGCGAGATGCGGGTGCCCGAGAGCGCCTTTTTCATCCAACGGTTGAACTCGATACGCTTGGTCCACCAACGATGGCAGATGCCCACCTTGTCCGTGGGCGCCAGCGGGGATCCGTCGCGATCGTAAAAGTAACCGCTCTTGACCAAGATCGGCAAGCCCTGACGCGTCTGCTGCCCCAACGCATAGGTCGCGCGCTTCATAAAGTCGGCGTCGATGACAGTCTCATCGTCATCCAAAAAGATAACCGCGTCATGCCCCAGCACAGCGGCACAGGCCAGCCCCATGTTGCGGATGGCACCGTAGCCTCGCAGGCTCACGCACTCGCCCGAACCCTTGGGCGCGATCTGAGCAACCCGGTCTGCGATGCGCGAGGCCTGGGTGTTGGTAACAACGGTGACCTTGAGCGTGGGATGCGCGTCGACAATCTCGTGCACGCGCAGCGACACATCGGCTGTGGCAGAAACGGGACAGACCACCAAAAGGATGATGCGCGGGATGTCACGTACCTGCTCAAGCGAGGCCAGGCAGCGGTCGAGTTCGGGATTGTCGGCGTTGAGACGCGTCGAATGGTCATAGGTGCCAGGGGCGTTTGCGCAAGCGTCATCGCCCGCCCAATACGTTGGAATCACGACCGTGGCGTTCATGCCTTACCCTCCCTGCAACACAAAAACGGGACGCCGCCAAACACAGGCGACGCCCCGCGACCTAGCTGACTCCATCATACCCACTTGGGCTAATCATTGTTCGAAAGTCAGAATGTTTATTGCGGATAACCCCAAAAGAGTATCGCGGCGGACGCAATTACCGGCAAGTTCCTATGCGGCCTGCTCTGCCGTCTGAGACATGCGGGACAGACGGACCAGCAGCACAAAGCCCACCACCAGCAGCACGCCGATAGACAGGACGCCCAGCGACGGGTTGCCGGTCAGCGAGGTGACGACCGACACCAAGAAGGTGCCCATAACGCTTGCATAGCGGCCAAAGATATCAAAGAAGCCGTAGTACTCGTTGGACTTTTCCTTGGGAATAATGCGGCCAAAGTAGCTGCGGCTCAGCGCCTGCACGCCGCCTTGGAACAGGCCGACCAAAATGGCAAGCACCCAAAACTCAAAGGCGGTCTTGAGGAAGAACGCGGCAAAGAGCACGATGCCCATATAGGCGGCGACGGCCACCAAGATCATATTGAGCGTGCCCACGCGACCGGCAAGCTTGCCGTAGATGATGGCGGACGGGAAGGCCACAAACTGCGTAACGAGCAGAGCCAGCACCAGTTGGGTCGAGTCGATGCCCAAAGCCGATCCATAGCTGGTTGCCATGGAAATGACCGTGTGCACGCCGTCGATGTAGAAGAAGAACGCGATCATGTAGACCAGCACGGTCTTGTTGTGGGCGATCTCGCGCATGGTGTGTCCGACCTCGGAGAACACGCCGCCCACGATGTGGCCGATGGTGTCCTCGGGACCACGCTCGCGACCGTACTTCTGCTTATAGGTGCGAATGAGCGGCAGGGTAAAGATGAGCCACCAGGCGCCGGTGATGACAAACGACAGACGCGTTGCCAGCATGGTGGGGATACCAAGAGCGGAACCACCCATGATAAGCGCCAGGCAGATGATGAACGGCACGGTGGAACCGATGTAGCCCCAGGCATAGCCCGAGCTGGACACGGCGTCCATGCGCTCGTCGGTGGTAATGTCGGGCAGCATGGCGTCGTAGAACGTCATAGAAGAGTTAAGGCCGATGGTGCACAGCACGTACACGGTCAAAAATGCCATGGCGGACATTGGGATAGCCTGCGCCAGGCAAAGAACCAGGCCCGTGAGGAAGAAGCCCAAGAAGAACTTGATCTTGTTGCCGGCGTAATCGGCAAGCGCGCCCAGAATGGGCATGAGCATGGCAATGACCAGCGAGGCAATCGTCTGCGCGTTGCCCCAAGCGACCACCAGGTCTGCCGAGGAAGCACCGGTATTGATGGCGTTAAAGTAGATGGGCACCACCGAGGTATTGAGCAGCACGAGGGCCGAGTTTCCCACATCGTACATGACCCAGTTACGCTCGAGCTTGGTGTATTTCATGGACAGGGACCCTTCGTATTCGCCCGATATGCAGTTAGTTCATCGTACCCCAATTGCACAGAGGCACCGGTAAGGATTCGGCAAAGAGACAGGAGCGAACCCTACTCCTCGCGGTCGAACTCCTCGTCGGTGCCGAGCACGCGACCGCTGTAGTTGACGTGACTGGTCACGGCCTCCATGTCACCGGTCTCGATAAAACGCGCGACCGTGCACTCGTAATCGACCAGCGCGCGATCAAAGACCTCGGGGAAGCTCTCGTTCGAGACCTCATCGGTAAAGGGATTCTTCCATGTCAGATGGCCCAGATTGCCAGTGCGCTCGGGCAGCTCCGTCGTCACGCGATGGGCAAGGCCGTCGAGCAGCGAGTAGTCGTGCACCAAGCCCTCAACCAGCGAGATCGCGCGCGTCTTTACGGAGCCGGCCGGCTCAATCGCGCGGTAAAGTCGCTGCATATTGGCAACGGCAGCACCGTACTCCCCCGCCGGAATGTCAATGCCGTACACGCGTCCGGCAACATAGCTCATCAGCACGCCGGCCACGCGATTGATGCGATCGGTGGTGACGATCTCGCCCGCCGGCGGGTAATCGTCAACCGTAGCGCCATCGCGTTTAAGCTGCAGCATCAGTACATCCAGGTCGCTCTCGATCACGGCATGGACCTGACTGCTCGAATCCTCAAGCTCTGAATCGGACTCCACGATGCCAAACTGTTGCTCATAGACAAAGGGGTGAGCGTTGCGGTCGAGCACGTAATGAGACAGCAGGCCCAGCGCAAAGGCACGACCCAAGCTGGCGTCGCGCGGCAGCAGATGCGACACGCCATCGCGCAGGCACGCGAACTGGCGAGACATGCGCGACCGATGCATGACCTGCGCCAGCAGCGTGCAGTCGGAAACACGCGGTGTCAGAATGTGAAAGAAAAACGGGTCGGGGCCTTGGTTGCCCAAGATAAAGGCAATGCGCTCTTCATCGGACGTGATGACGCCCTGCGGAAGACGGTCGATGCTTTCCTCGCCAAACAGATGATGGGTGATAAGCGCGGGCATAATGATCCTTTCGATTTCATTCGATGCCACCCATTATGCCCACCGCGCGCCCATGCCAAACCTGCGATGGTAAACGACAGCACGCAAGCCTCTTACGCAAGCCCCAGGTGCGACTTGACCTCGGCAGCGCGACGGCGGGACACGGGCACCGTCGAGTTCACTCGGTCGAGCCTGAGCTCCATCAGCCCCGTGGAGCCAATCTCAACATTGTGCACGTCTTCCAAATTGACCAGGTAGCTGCGATGAACGCGAATAAAGCCCTCGGAGTCCAAGCGACGCTCGAGCGAAGAGATCGACTCATTGATCAGGTACGTTCCCTCGGCGCAGATGGCGTTGCAAAAATCGGCGCGCGCCTCAAAGTAGCAGACGTCTGCGACGGGAATGAACACCTTTTTGCCCCCGCGGTCCACCGTCAGACGCAAAGGCTGGCGCGGAGCGTGGATAACACGACGGACACCCAAGGCCGCCTCGATCTTGTCGAGAGCCTTTGACAGGCGTGCGTCCTCAACCGGCTTGACGACATAATCGACGGCATCGAGGTTATAGGCATCAGCCGCATACTCGGCAAATGCCGTCACAAACACCACGACCGGCGGCGTCTTTAGGTTCTGCAGCGTCTCGGCAAGCTCAATTCCCGAGCGACCGGGCATGGTAATGTCTAAAAACAACACGTCGGGCTTGTTCGACAGAATCGACTCCACGGCTTCGGTGACATTGCCCGCCTCGGCAATCTGACCCACACGCGTATCCTTTTCCAACAGATAGCGTAGCTCAGCCCTAATTGGGGGCTCGTCATCAACCACCAAGATGTTCCAGCCTTCGGACATATGTGCTTCCCCTCTTTTTCTCTCAATCCAACCGCGTGCTACGCCGTCAACGGCGCCGGCTCATGCGGCTCGCCGTTCAGCTCGACGATGACCTGCGTTCCCACGCCCTCCTGGGACTTCACGCGCATGCCGGAATCTTCTCCGTAAAAGAAATGGATGCGCTGAAGCACGTTGAAGAGCGCCAGGCCGCAACCTCGCTTGACGGAGCCGTCGGCGGTAATGCTCTCGGGCTCCTCTCGGCGATGTTGCTCAAACAGATGCGCGCAGACCTCTTCGCTCATACCGATGCCGTCGTCCTCGACGATGATCTCCAAACCGTCATCGGTCTCGAAAGCCCTAACATGAATAGAAAGCGGCTCGGTCTCGCGCTGCGCGTGCTTGATGCAGTTTTCGAGCAACGGCTGCAAGATAAACGGCGGCACCATGCAATCGCGCACCTCAAAGTCGATATCGACCGAGACGCGCAGACGGCCGTCGCCATAACGAGCCTGCATAAGATTGATATAGCGAGTGCCCTGTTCCACCTCGTGCTCGAGCGTTGTGAGGGTATCGGAATCAGAAAGCGTCTGACGGTAGTAATTGGAAAAGTCGATGAGCAGCGACCTGGCCTTGTCCGGCTCGGTACGTACGAGCGACACAATGGTGCTGATGGTGTTAAACAGAAAATGAGGATCGACCTGCGATTGCAAGGCGCGCAGCTCCACGCGGGCCGTAAGCTCGTCCTGGCGCTCGAGCTCAAAGCTCGCAAGCTGCGTGGAAATGAGGTCGGCAAAGCCCGAGGCAAGCGCCGTCTGGCGCATATCGATGCTGCTCAGACGGGGATAATACAGCTCGAGCGTGCCCACGCAATGCCCGCGCACAGTAAGCGGTGCGACAATACCGGCGCGCAGGCGCGGAAAGTAGCCACCTGTCTCGGTCGAGGCATCGCGCGAGAAAACGCTTTGCTCACCGCTGTTGATCACGTTGAGCGTAGTCCGCAGTACCACCGGGGTGCCCGCGGGGCATTTTGCCGAGTCCTCACCCCAGCTTGCCAACACCTGCTTGCCGTCGGTAAAGCAGATGGCAGAGGCGATAGTTTCGGACAGGATGATCTTAGAGGCACCCAGGGCAGCTTCGGGCGTAAGGCCGCGCGACGTGTAGGCGAATATTTTCGACGCGATGGCGAGCGTGCGGTCGGTTGCGCTCGATGTGAGGTCGTCGGGAACGACAAAGACGTACGAGAAGAAGAAGCACAGCATGACCAAGCCGGCAATGACGACAACGGCCGGAACAGGATTGGGATTATCGGTTAGATCCCAGATGAGCAGCAGGATAAGCAGCGGAACGACAATACCGAGCAAGATGGCTTGAACCACATGCTGAGCGGTACGAAAGACCTTGGTAGAGTTGTAGCTCTTGCCCAGAATCACCCTATTGAGATCCACCGTCATCTCCTTCTTACTGACGCACCCCATAGCAATAAAGAGGGCCGCAAGCGACCCTCTCCATTGCATTATGCAATCAAATACTGTGTTTTACATCAAGCCATCGATGAACGGTAGCTTAGGCGCTGTACTTGTTTGCCTCGCCGAAGGTGCCAGCCTCGACAATCCAGCCGTCCTTCATGATGACGTCCATGTTGTCGGTGTTGAGCACGTGGATGTCGGCGGCGACGTCACCGTTGACGACCAGCAGGTCGGCGCACTTGCCGGCCTCGATGGAACCGGTCTCGTCCTCGATGTGGCACATCTTGGCACCGTTGAGGGTGGCGCAGGTGATGGTCTCGACCGGGGTGAAGCCGATCTTGTCGACGAACTCGTACATCTCCTCGATAGAGCAGGTGCCGTACGGGGTGACGAAGGAGAAGGAGTCGGAGCCGATCGTCATGACGACGCCGCGCTTCTTGGCCTCGCGCAGGCAGTCGTAGTTGCGCTGCAGCTCCTTCTCGACCAGGGTGCCCTCGTACTTGTCGTGCAGCTCGGGGACGTAGACGGGCGGATAGGTGGCGTACCAAGTGGGCAGGAAGGCGATCGTCGGGGTGAAGAAGGTGCCCTGCTCGGCCATGAGGTCCATGGTGCGCTCATCGATATCGAAGCCGTGAATCAACTGCTCGCAGCCAAAGCGAACGGAATCGTAGGCAGCGGCGTGGTTGTTGTAGCAGTGGCTCCACACGGGGATGCCGACCATCTTTGCCTCTTCGACCACGGCCTGGATCTCCTCGGAGCAGTAGTGCTGGTCGCGGCCGGAGTCCCAGCGCCAGATGCCGCCACCGGTAGCCCAGATCTTGATGGCATCGGGGTTCTCGCGCAGGCGACGACGGACGGCCTTACGCAGATCCCAAGGACCGTCGACCTGATCGCCCCAGGGGTGCGATTCCTTGTTGAGCTCCTGGCTGCAGTGGTGGGAGTCGCCGTGGCCGGCAACGCGGCAGAAGCCAAGGCCGGTTGCCAGAACGCGCGGGCCCTTGAAGACGCCCTTGTCGATGCAGTCGCGGATCTGGATACCAAAGCGACCGATCTCGCAGACGGTGGTGAGACCGTGGGTGAGGCAGTCGTAGGCCTGCTTGACGGCGACGGCCTGCTTCTCGAGGAGCGGCTGCATGACCCAGTCGGTGTCATCGTCGGTCAGGTTGCCCGAGAAGTGCAGGTGGGTGTCGATCAGGCCGGGAAGGACGGTCTTGCCGGCGGCGTCGATAACCTCAACGCCCTCGGGAAGGTCCTGCATGACACCGGCGTACTCGATCTTGCCATTGTCGTCGACGAGAACGAGGGAGTTCTCGACCGGCTCGGCACCGGTACCGTCGATGAGCTTGCCGCCAACGATTGCATACTTAGTGGACATGGTTCCTCCTTATGGATCCATATAGTGGGCGAGGCCGCGTTGGGTTAAGGCCTCACAAAACTACCCAAGTGGTGCCGGGTTCGGTGCGCGGGAGAGAGGGCCCCGCGCACCCGATCCGGCCCGGCTAGGCGTTATTTTTTGCGGGAATTGGTGAAGGCCATGAGGGCCAGGCCAACAGCCAGCCAGCCGATCACGATGCTCCACTCCACCATGTTGAGGGAGGCGGGAGAGAACGGGATCACGAGCAGGCCAATGATGGTGCCGCAGGCAACGATAGCGAGGCTGATGCCAAACTTGCCGCCGGGCACCTCGTAGGGACGAGGCAGGTCGGGCTCGGTGAAGCGCATACGCAGGCAAGCGAGGGCGACCATGCCGCAGGAGAAGATGAAGGCGAGGGCCGACACGTTGGTCAGAGGGATGAGCATGTTCTTGCCCAGGAACGGACCGACGACGGTGATGACGCCCAGAACGACGCAGGCGAGCTTGGGAGCGCCGGACTTGGGATCGACCTCGGCGAACTTCTCGGGCAGCTGACCCTTGCGGCCCATGGCGAGCATGATGCGGCTCGTGGCGCCGTAGAAGGAGTTCATCGGGCCCATGGGTCCAAGCGTGGCGATGACGAGCATGGCCAGGTACAGGAGCATGTTGATGCCCTTGAGGCAGGCAAGCGCGGGAACCGGGCTCTTAACAAACTCATGCCAGTCGAGGATGGTGCCGAACGAGTAGATGCAGACCATGTAGAAGCCGCCGGCGGCCAGCAGAGCCAAGGAGATGATCTTACCGAACTTGTTCCAGTTGAGGCCCTCGGCTGCTTCCTCAGCCTGCTGAGGAATGGTGTCGAAGCCGGCGTAGAAGAACGGGGTCAGAACCAGGACCGAAACGATGCCTGCGAACAGGCTGGTGCCCTCGGTAGCGGGCTTGCCGCCGCCAGCACCGGTGACCTGGGAGAACACGGGCATGGCGTTGTCCGGCGAGCCGGTGAACAGCGAGACGCCCATGGCGAGCAGCATGCCGCAGAGCAGGGCCTTGGTCAGGAAGGCCTGCAGCTTGGCGGCCGAGCTGGCACCGCGGAAGTTGAGGAAGATGACGTAGGTTGCAAAGCCGAGCGCGATTAGCGTCGGGAACAGGTAAACGTCGGCGCCCAGGATGGTGTAGAGCTTGACGGCGCGCAGCCACTCAAGGCCGGGCAGGCTGCCGAACATCTCGGACACGAGGGTCGAGATGGCGATGGCCTCCCACGGGCACAGGATGCCGTTGCCCAGGGCCAGGAGCCAGCCGGTGATGTAGCTCATCGTACGGCCAAAGCTACGATCGACATACTCGACGATGCCGCCCGAGATGGGGATAGCAGCCGTGAGCTCACCGAAAACAGCTCCGACGGGCACGAGGAAGATTGCACCCAAGAGGAATGCGATCATAGCGGGAACGGGACCGCCGCCCACGACCATCCAGTCGCCGACCTGCAGAACCCAACCGGTACCGATGATGGCACCGAAACCGATGGTGAAGAAGTTCCAGAGCGAAAGCGTTTTCTTCATGCCGCCGTTGTCCTCGACTGCAACTTCTGCGTTCTTGTCCGCCATTGTTCCCCTCCTTTCCTTTTTGACGCCCCCTGGCGTCACCCCTTGCGCGGTCCGTTTTGCCGCGCGCTTTTATTCCATGGCTTTAAGATACGGCCTTGGCGCAGCAGCGCCGCTCGCAGCTCGACCGAAGGCAGAACTGCAAAACGAGCGGCACCGTTTTTGGGACGAACGGCGGGAGACGTCATTCGTCCTGGACGCTTTCATCTTGTCTGCTTTTGAATACCTGTTGCCGTGACGCTTGGCGCGCGGCGCGGCAACGTTCATACCATTTGTCAGGCTTTTGGCGCACATACCCATGTGTCGTGCATCTTTTTATGTAGGATAGACAAGTTACACACGAGGCAAGGTGATTCGAATGGCATACGGATACAATGACGGCGACCAACGGCCACAAAGCGTGCGCCTTGCCGGCCGCACCACGCCAACGCCCAGAAGCACCTCCGACAACGGCAACCAGCAGCGCCCCCAAGAGCAGCCCGGGGCTTCTTCTCGGCAACAAAGCCGTACCGCGCAGCAGTCAGACCGCGTGAGCACGAGCACACGCCAACGCCAGACCGACACATCGCAGCCGCGCCGCTACGATTGCCGTACGACCGACCACTACGTTAAGCGCTCCTTTTCGCCACCTCAACGCAATCGCGGCAATTCCGCCCCTCGCCCCGCGTCGCACACCACAAGCCACGCACTTCCAGCCCGCCGTCTACGCCTTGCGCTTTGCTCCATTGCCGCCTGCCTCGTCTTTGTGTTTTTGGGATCCTGTATCTCGCACGGATCAGCCGGTCTTGAGCCCACTGCCGAGGACAAGCTGCTTAAAGCTCCCGTCGCGCCCGGTTACTCCTTTGCGTTCTCGACCCCACGCTCGCAATGGCAGGCCGGCACCATGCCCCACATCTACCAAATTGACCCCGCATGGTCGGAGCTGCCCTATGCCGGTGGCACTATTCGCGAAAACGCTTGCGGCCCCACTTGCCTCACCATGGTCTATATCTTTAAGACCGGCCACACCGATAAGACGCCGGTCGATATATGCGCACTGGCCGAAGCCGGCAACTACGCCCCCACTGGTGCCACCGAGTGGTCGTTTATGACAGGCGGTGCGTGGCAGCTGGGGCTCAACGGAACACAGCTCTATAACGATTGCGAATCGATTACCCAAGCACTTCGCTCGGGTGCGCCCGTTATCGCGCAGTGCGCCCCGGTACGTTTACCAACGTAGGCCACTACATCGTGCTCTACGGCATCGACGATGCCAACCAGATTGGCGTCTACGACCCCAACTCGGCCAGCCGCAGCGCCCGCCGCTGGGGCGTCGTAGAGGTCCTCAACGAAGTCGAAGCCATGTGGGCCTACTACTAGTCATTGGGCACTCATTGGGGACAGACTTAAATGAGTAGTCATTTTTTGACCAGTCGTTTAAGAACGTCCCCAACGGCTACTCATTTAAGTCTGTCCCCAATGAGTACCCTCATTTAAGTCTGTCCCCAATGAGTACCCGCAGAATGAGAGTGGATAATCTCCCGTTTTTGGCCTGTTTGCAGGCTCAAAGTGGGAGATTATCCACTCTCGTCATTTTGGCGCGGCCCGCAGCACTACCCATGAACAGCTACCTCAATAGCAAAAGCCCCGCAGCCGGAGCGGACTGCGGGGCTCATGAAGAGAGGCTAGTTTGTGGGCGCTTTGCCTGGCGCCCACGAGAGAGGCAACAGAGTAGAGACTACTCGTGGATGCGGGTACCGGAGAGGCCGGCCATGGTCTCGGCGGCCTTGTCCAGAGCGCCAATGATGCAGGTGCGGCCCTTGCGGGAACGAGCGAACTTGATGGCAGCACGGACCTTGGGCTCCATGGAACCCTTGCCGAACTGACCCTCGTCGGCCAGACGCTCGGCCTCGTCGGCGGTGAGGTCCTCGAGCTCCTCCTGGTTGGGCTTGCCAAAGTTGATGGCGACATGCTCAACGGCGGTCAGCAGGAACAGAACGTCGGCGTCGCAGTCCTCGGCCAGCAGCTCGCCGCCCAGGTCCTTGTCGATGACGGCGGGAACGCCCTTGTAGCAGCCCTTGTTCTCGTAGTCGCGGACGACGGGGATGCCGCCGCCACCGCAGGCGATGACGATGAACTCGTTGTCGAGCAGGTTGAGGATGGAGTCAGCCTCGACGATCTTCTTGGGATCGGGAGAAGCGACGACGCGACGCCAGCCGCGGCCGGAATCCTCGACGAAGACCTTGGAGGGATCCTCGGCCACGAACTCCTTGGCCTGCTCCTCGGTGTAGAAGGGACCGATTGGCTTAGTCGGGTTCTTGAACGCGGGATCGTCGGGATCGCACTCGATCTGGGTGACGACGGTGGCGGCGTGCCAACGCTTATAGCGCTTGTGCATCTCGCGGCCGATGCCCTGCTGCAGGTGATAACCAATGTAGCCCTGGGACATGGCGCCGCACTCGGGCAGCGGCATCTCGGGGGTACCGATGGCATCGTGGGCAGCGGCGAAGGCGTTCTGGATCATGCCGACCTGCGGGCCGTTGCCGTGGGTGATGATGATCTCGTTGCCCTGCTCGATAAGACCAAGGAGAGCGTGGGCGGTGTTGCTCACGGCCTCGATCTGCTCGACGGGGTTGTTGCCGAGGGCGTTGCCGCCGAGGGCGACGACAATACGATCGGGCTTGCCAAGAGGCTTAGACATTGCTGGAATCCTTTCTGTAAAAGGCCTACAACCCATTAATAACCCGCGTCCGTGCGATACGCGAGTTTATTAAGGTTTATATTCTCTTTATCGCTCATTTTATTCATTTTGAAAATACCTAAGCGGCGAACGGTCGATTTTACCCGCTCAGCGTAAAGAAGCCCAGTTCAGGCATATCTACGCCATTTACGTGCAACTTTATTTAAATGCAGCGAGGATTATGTCGGATTATGCAAACTACATCTCTGCTAAACACAAAACGGACAGCGCAATATCTTACTCGCACTATACGAGATTCTATGCACTTATAAGTTGAGTATGCACCCCTGCAAAAACAAGGGGCTTTTCATCCAGCATAAGGAATAAAGAAGAGCTCCAAAAAGGCGGCAACAGCCAAGTCCCCCATCTATCTCCAAAGTGGCGCGAGGTTTCGCGGCAAAGCCGCGAAACAGCGAAGGGGACAAAAGCCCCCACAACCACGTCCTTCATCCGCCCACACAATCCGAGGACGTAGTCGTAGCAGGATCTGAGGGCTAGCCTTCGCGGACACTCCGCAGGACGAAAGAACCTCCGCCGCACGAAGTGCGCTGCGGAGGTTCTTGCATGTCCGAGGACGCGCCGGAAAGGAAGGTTGCCCTCGGGCCGAACAGCTATGGCAGCTTACGCGACGGTGTAAACCCAGTCGTGCTTATCCTCGACAGCACCAGATTGGATGCCGGTCAGGGTCTCGCGGAGCTTCTTCATCACAGGACCGATCTCGGTGTAGCCAGCCGGGAAGGTCACGGTCTCGTCGGCTCCGTAGACCTTGTTGTCGATCTCGCCGACCGGGGAGATAACGGCAGCGGTGCCGCACAGGCCGCACTCAACAAAGGTGCCGGCCTTGACCTCGGCCCACTCGACGGGACGCTGGTCGACGGTCATGCCCAGGTCCTGAGCAACCTGAACGAGCGAACGGCGGGTGATGGAGGGCAGGATGGAGTCGGTGTGCGACTGCGGAACGACGAGGGTGCCATCCTCCTTCACGAACAGGACGTTAGCGCCACCGGTCTCCTCGACATAGGTGCGGGACTCGGAGTCGAGATACAGGTTCTCGGCATAACCCTCGCGGTGAGCCTCCATCGTGGGCTTCAGGGACATGGCGTAGTTGAGGCCGGCCTTGATGTTGCCGGTGCCGTGCGGTGCGGCGCGGTCGTACTCGGAAACGCGCAGCTTGACGGGCTTAAGGCCGCCCTTAAAGTACGGACCGACCGGGGTCACGAGAATGCGGAACGTGTACTCAGGAGCGGGAGCCACGCCGATTACGTCACCGGAGCCGATCATAAACGGACGCACATACAGGGTTGCGCCGGAACCGAAGGGCGGAACCCAGGCGGCGTTGGCAGAAACGACCTGCTTGACGGCCTCAACGAACTTGTCCTTGGGGAACGGGGGCATCTCGAGGCGCTGGGCAGAGTTATACATGCGCTCGGCGTTCATGTCGGGACGGAAACAGACGATGCTGCCGTCCTCGGCGGTGTAGGCCTTCAGGCCCTCAAAGACCTCCTGGCAGTAATGGAAGATGCCACCGCACTCGGAGACATGCAGGGTGTGGTCGGTGGTCAGGCCACCCTCGTCCCACTCGCCGTCCTTCCAATGGGCCTCGTAGCTGTAATCGGTCTTCATGTAGCCAAAGCCGAGGCTACCCCAATCGATATCCTTCTTCTCGACAGTCATATGTCGCTCCTTACATACACAGTTGCATACTCGCGAACCCGCACGCAAGGACCGGGGCCGACCGCGTCGCAACGTCGCACGCCCGGAGCGTAGAGCCGGACGGGACACGCGGACAGCATCAAAGCCGATGGCACGTCGATTCGCATGCACGAGATTGTACTCCGCACACGCATCGGATAAAACGCTTTTCTTTAACTAACTAAAGTATTTTCATTTGACCGAAGCAAAAAGGCCCGCCACCGTAAGCGGTGACGGGCCTCAACGGCACGGTTTGCGCGCTGGCTCGAGCTACGCGTTCTTTTTGCCCAGCTTTGCCTTAACCAGACCGACCACAGTCGGGATAATCGACACGGCAACGATGCCAACGATTAGCAGCTCAAAGTGCTCCTGCACAAAGGGAATGCCGCCGAAGAAGTAGCCCAGCAGCGTAAAGACCGTCGACCAGGTAATGCCACCCAGCACGTTAAAGATAACGAAGTTGCGCCAGTGCATGCCGCCCATGCCGGCGATAAAGGGCACAAAGGTGCGAATAAACGGGAAGAAGCGGCCCAGGAAGATGGCCAGGTGGCCCCACTTGTCCAAGAAGTCCTCGGACTTTTTAATGCGCTCGGGCGTCATGGCCTTGACCTTGCCCGAGGCAATGATCTTTTTGCCAAAGAAATGGCCGATCATAAAGTTGCACTGATCGCCCAAGATGGCAGCGGCCCATGCAACGGCCAGCAAAGCCACGATGTTAAAGCCGCCGTTGTGGGCAAAGAAGCCCGAGGCGAACAGCAGCGAATCGCCGGGAAGGAACGGGAAGAACACCACGCCCGTCTCGATAAAGATAATCAGGAACACGCAGCCGTAGGCCATAAGCGGGCCGGCGGCGATCCAGCTGGCGATCGCGGTGCGCGGATCCTTAAGCAGCTCGGCGATAAAATTGATGAAACCCATGAAGTAAAACCTCTCAGTTGTGGGCGCGGACACGTCCAAGTTGACCAGTATACGGTTGCGGCGTGGCCATGCACACGACCGCACAAAAGCATGACTCCATTACCAGCAAGTTTGCATAACTGACACCTGTCACGCAAAGCCGTGAAAGATTGCTCTTCCTAATCCCTAGCGAATCGCTATACTTTATTGAATCGCATTGCCATGGCGCTAAGGGAGGGCGGCCGGTGAGCTTTATCAATACCATTCGCGAGGACATCAAGACCGTCCAAGCGCAGGACCCCGCCGCGCAAAACGGTCTGGTCATTTTTCTTTCGTACCCCGGCCTGCACGCCAAGTGGAACCACGTGCCCGAGCACTGGCTGTGGGAGCACGGCCATCGCTCGCTCGCCCGGGTGCTCTCGCAAATCACCCGCCACATCACCGGCGTCGAGATTCATCCCGCTGCACAGATCGGCAAACATTTCTTTATCGACCACGCCATGGGCGTTGTCATCGGCGAGACCACCATTGTGGGCGACAACTGCGTGCTCTACCAAGGCGTCACGCTCGGCGGTACCGGCAACGAGACCGGCAAACGCCATCCCACCCTGGGCAACAATGTCACGGTGGGCACGGGCGCCAAGGTGCTTGGCAACATCCACATTGGCGACAACGTCAAGATCGGCGGCAACTCGGTCGTCGTCAAGGACGTGCCCGACAACTGCACCGTCGTGGGCGTGCCCGGGCGCATCATCAAGCGCAACGGCTGCCGCGTGTTCGAGGAGAGCTTCGACGCCAAGCAGCATCGCGAGTACATGCCCGACGATGCCGCCGAGCAGAGCGCCCTCAACCGCCAGGGCATCAACGAAAACGCCCGTCGCGTCAAGGAACTCGAGCGAGAGGTGGCCGAGCTCAAAGCCCTCGTCGCCAAGCTCGTGGACGAGCGCTAGGGCCGTGGGCAGCCGCCACAGCATGAACGCCAGCACAAAAGGCGCGCCAGGGAATCAGCCCCCGGCGCGCCTTCTTTTCGATGCGACATGCGGGACTGCCCCTTTGTCACCTTATGCGAACTGGCTTAGGTAGAGGTCGGCGTAAGCGCCCTCGGCAGCCAGCAGCTCCTTGTGCGTACCCTGCTCGATGATATTGCCGTGATCCATGACCAGGATGAGGTCGGCATCAACAATCGTCGACAGACGGTGCGCGATCACAAAGCTCGTGCGCCCGCGCATGAGCGCGTCCATGGCGCGGCCGATGGCAAGCTCGGTGCGCGTGTCCACGCTCGACGTCGCCTCGTCCAGGATGAGGATCGCCGGGTTGTTGAGCAGCACGCGCGCGATGGTCAGCAGCTGACGTTGGCCCTGGCTGATGCTCTCGGCATCGTTAGCCACCCGTGTGTCGTAGCCCTGCGGCATAGTGCGCACAAAGAAGTCGACCTGAGCGGCACGTGCGGCCGCGACAATCTCCTCGCGCGTCGCCTCGGGACAGCCATAGGCGATGTTCTCGGCAATGGTGCCATCGAACAGCCAGGCGTCCTGCAACACCATGCCAAACTGCTGGCGCAGCTCGCCGCGGTCCATGCAGCTTGTGTCCACGCCGTCGAGCGTAATGCGGCCGCCGTCGATCTCGTAAAAGCGCATAAGCAGGTTGATGAGCGTGGTCTTACCCGCACCCGTGGTTCCCACCACGGCGATCTTTTGGCCCGGCTCGGCGGCAAACGACACGTCGCGCATAAGCGGCTTGTCGGGCGAATAACCAAAGCGCACGTGCTCAAAAGCGACGCGGCCCTCAATGCGACCCGGCAGCTTGGCGGCCTCGTCCGGCAGCGGATCGGCCTCCATCTCGGGCTCATCAAGCAGGTCGAACACGCGCTCCGCACTCGCCAGCGCGCTCTGCAGCGAGTTAAAAGTGAACGACAGCTGCGTCATGGGTTCGGACGCCTCGTAGATAAACTGGAAGAACGCCTGGAACACGCCGACGGTCATGTGACCGGCGACCAGCATGCTGCAGCCCACGAGCGCAATCACAATCTGCGCCAGGCGACCGATAAAGCGAACCGCGGGTCCGACGGCGTTAATCATAAAGTCGGCCTTGGTGCTCACGCGCGCCAGCTCGCCCGAGGCCTCGTGCACCTCGGCAGAGCTCTGGTGCTCGCGGTTGAATGCGCGAATCACCAAACGGCCCGAATAGCCTTCCTCGACCGCGCTCGTGATTTTGGACACCCACTCCTGACGCTCGCCCGTCACATCATGCGTACGGCGCGAAACCACCTTGGTCACCAGCAGCGACAACGCCGTAAAGAACAAAAAGACTAGCGTAAGCGGCACGCTAAACACGAACATCACGCCCACGGCGCCCACCACGGTGCCGATCGACACAAGCAGCTGCAGCAATCCGCGCTGCATGCTCTCGGACATCTTGTCCAAGTCGTTGGTCGCACGGCTGACGACCTCACCGGGACGATGCGCATCAAAGAAGGCAAGCGGCAGACGGTTGAGCTTTTGTGCGATGCGGTTGCGTAGACGCAGGTTGAGGCGTTCGGCCACGCTCGACATCAAAAAGCTCTGGAGCGCATAGAACGAGGCGGCGGCAGTCCAGATCATAAAGTAGACGAAGATGGTCTTGCCGCAGTTCTCCCAGGTGATGTTGAAGGTGGTTCCGTTGGCAAACGCCACCTGAATGTGGCCCCACAGCTCATCGATCACGCGGGCGCTATATGCCGGCGCGGCGGTGTTAAAGATGACATAGAACACAATGCTCGCAAACACGATATAGAAGCGCCAATGGTCGCCGGCAGCCTCGCTCCACAGGCGGCGCACCGTCGCCCAGGTATCACGGGGCGTCTCGTCTTCGTCTTCGTCATCCACGTCGCGCATGCGCTCTGCCTCGGCGCGGGCACGCTCATCCTCGGCTCGTTCGTTTTCCTCGTAAAGCGCTTGACGACGAGCCTCGCGCCCGGCCGCCGCCTTGGCGGCGTCATCCAGCTCGGTCGACGCGGCAGCCTGGTCGACCGTTTTATCGGCAGCGTCCGCAGCGGCGGCATCGACAAGGTCGCCCTGCTTCTTGAGCTCCTCGGTCATGCTACTCACCTCCCTTCATCTGCGATTCCGCGATGGCGCGGTACACCTCGCAGGTTTCCATAAGCTCGCCATGCGTGCCCAGGCCCACGACCTCGCCATCCTTGAGCACGACAATCTGGTCGGCGTGCAGAATCGTCGAGATGCGCTGCGCGATGATGAGCACCGCGGCGTCGCGCGTCTCGTCCTGCAGCGCATGGCGCAGGGCTGCATCGGTCTTAAAGTCCAGGGCCGAAAAACTATCGTCGAAGATATATAGATCGGCATGCTTCATGAGCGCACGGGCGATGGCCAGACGTTGGCGCTGGCCGCCCGAAAAGTTCGTACCGCCCTGCACCACCGGGGTATCGAGCCCCTGCGGCTGATCGAGCACAAAGGTGCTCTGGGCAACCTGCAGCGCATGAAGCATGTCCGCCTCGGTCGCGTCCTCGTTGCCAAAGCGCAGATTGCTTGCCACGGTACCCGAGAACAGCCACGCCTTCTGCGGCACATAGGCAATGCGCCCGCGAATCTCACCTTGCGAAAGCTCGCGCAGATCGACGCCGTCCAGGCGAATGATGCCCTTGGTGGCATCGTGGAAGCGCAGTAGAAGCTTTGCCACCGTCGACTTGCCCGAGCCCGTCGAGCCCACGATCGCGGTGGTCTGCCCGCGACGACAGGCAAAGCTCAGGTCGCACAGGGTGTCCTCGTCGGCATCGTCAAAGCGAAACGACATGTGATCGAACACGGCGACCGTATCGGCCCCGTCCTTTGAGTCGGACGCGGCCGCATCGAGCGTACGCTGGCCATCGACGATGCTCGGCTTAATCTCCAGCACCTGCTGTGCGCGGTTCAGACATGCGGCGGCACGCGGAAGCGTCAGCACCACCATCTGCGCCATCATCACAAAGAACAGGATCAGAAGCGCGTACTCCAGCACCGCCGAGATGCTCGCGATCTGCATGGCGTGGGCGCCCACGCGGTTGCCGCCCACCCACAGCACCGCCACCTCGGCAATGTTCATCAAAAAGAAGCTGGAGCTGTCGAGCCCCACAAAAAGGTGGTTGACCTTAATGGCGTTGTCCGCGTACTCGCTAAACACCTCGTCCAGGCGCTGCTCCTCGTGGCGCTCTTTATTAAAGGCGCGGATGACGCGAACGCCCACGATGTTCTCGCGCAGCACCACGTTCATGCGGTCGATAAAGCTCTGCAGGCGCATAAAAATCGGCGCGGCGTTAGCGACCGTAAAGACCGCCGCCACCAGCACGATCGCAACCACGACGCCCAGCAGCGTGCCCATGGCGGGATCGATAAACCAGGCGAAGATGATGCCCGCCACGGCCAAAAACGGCACCGGCAGCACCAGTTGAATCGTCTGCAGAATCGCCTGCTGGATCACGTTGATGTCGTTGAGCGAACGCGTGATCATCGAGCCCGTGCCAAAGCGCTCAAAGTCGCTGGCAGACAGCTCAAGCGACTTGTCGTAGACGGCGTTGCGGATATCGCAGGCCACGTTGGCGGCCAGGCGCGCCGAAAGATAGCAGCCCAGCACCGCGCCGCCGCTGGCCATGCCGGTCGCGATAAGCATGTAGAGGCCGTTGCGCAGGATGTAGTCGACATCGCCCGTGGTGATGCCGGTGTTGACCATGTTCGCCAGCATCGTGGGAACCAACAGCGTACCGACGTTGTCGATTAGCAGCACCAACAACGTCACCGCGACAAGCCTGCGATACGGCTTCATAAACCTCATTAAGAGTCGCACGACTCCCCCTCACCTTGATTCTCGGCCTGGCTCTCGGCAGCGATATGCTGCTTAAAGGCATCGCACTCATCGCCGAGCACCCGAGAGAATTTGCCGATCAAGCGCATAATCTCGCGCTGCTCACATGGCTCAAGCGCACCAAAGGCTCGCTGTTCGGCCTTGAGTGCCGGCAACGCATAACGCTCGGCAAACCGCATGCCCGCTTCGGTCAAACGCACAACCTTGTTCTTACGGCTGCCTTCGGCAAACTCCAACGTTGCGAAGCCCCGCGCCGTCAAGGTTTTAATTGCCGAGTTGATAGTCTGCTTGCTGTAGAACCATTCGCTTGTCAGACAGCTTACGGCAACACTGCCGCCCGCCGTGCTGGTATCGACGAGCATCCAGTAAGCGCAGTCCGAAAGACCGCAGGCGCGCGAGAACTCCGAATAGATATGGTCGAGTCCATTGAGCAACCGGTCGAAGTCGACCAGCGTAACCGCACTATTCATCTATCCCACCATTCGATTGTCCGATTTTTGACCAATTTTGTATCTCTAGATTAGTCCGAGTTTTGACTATCGTCAACAGGCTCTCCGCAAATGCTTGCACTTTTATGGCCTATCGGCAGAAAAAGACCGCCGGCGCGGGGGCAGCGCCAGCGGTCACGTGAAAATCGGGTTTTATTGCCCGTTAAGCGGCGACGGCCTCATAGACCGTAGCGCCCGAGAAGCTGTCATGCAGGCTCTTGCCGGCAATCCACGGCAGCTCGACGACCTCGCAGACCGTGTTGACCAGCTCGGAGCAGTCAGTAAAGTGGCCCTTGTCGTTGAGGGCCTCGCAATCCTGAACACGCCAATAGCCATCGGTGTGCGTGATGTAGTACTCGTGATCGTCAATCGTCACAAAAGCGCGCGTCTTGGAACGCAGCAGCTTCAGAAATCCTTCGAAGTCGGTCTCGACGACATCTCCAGCCTGGAACATGATGTTACCTCCTGGCCCGGCGCCACCACGGCGCATTGATAAACGTTGGTACTCCTTTAGTAAAACCTTTATCAGAGGTTATGCGTTCGTCATTTAGGCAAGTGGTAAAAAACCGCAGGGTAGACGGGATAAAACGTTTAACCATCCCATTTGTTTGTCACATTCTGAAGGTACTTTTATGCAAACCTACTTTCCCAATTGGGATCTACCCTTTTGGCCGGGCAATTGACCGTCTATCGTTTGAGCCCGACGGGTATGAACGGGGCATCTGCAACGCCACCGCAAGGAGACACCATGGAGACTATCGAAGCACTCATCCACCGCCGCAGCTGCCGCAAATACAGTGATCGTCCCGTCGAGGCCGAAAAGCTCGCACGCATTATCGAGGCCGGCCAGTATGCACCCAGTGGCATGGGGCGCCAGCCGGTGACGTTTGTCGCCGTCACCGACCCCACGACCGTTGAGCGCCTCTCGCAGCTCAACGCACAGGTCATGGGCAGCAACAGCGACCCCTTCTATGGCGCCAAGACCGTTGTGGTGGTACTGGTCGACCGCAGCGTGCCCACGCACCTGGAAGACGGATCGCTCGCCATGGGCAACCTGCTCAACGCCGCCTATGCACTGGGTGTCGACTCATGCTGGATTCACCGCGCGCATGAGGTCTTTGACTCGCCCGAGGGCCTGGAGCTGCTGGCCAGCTGGGGCCTGCCCGCCGACGGCAGCCTGCGCGGCGTCGGTCACTGCATTCTGGGCTATGCCGAAGACACGCTACCCGAGCCCAAACCCCGCCGCGACAACGTGGTGTACGTTAGGTAATTAGTTCCGCCGTTCTAACGAACGGCGGACCCGCTCGCAACTTATCTTGCCGATGGAGTTGTCGTCGTTTCGTTCGTGTGGGTCGTTTCGGCGCCGTCGCCCTGTTCGCCCTCGTCCTTTTGAGCGTCGGCGATGGTGGAGGCCGCCGCAACGATACCGCGCTGGGGCGCGACGCCCGTCTGGGTCTGAGCGCCCTCGACAATTTCTGTGCCTGCATGCGCGAGCTCGGGCGATTTAAACATCGCGTCCAAGTTGGCACCGTCGCCGGCGTAGCCAAGCGCAGCGAGTGCGATGACGATCACTGCAACGACGACCGCGATCGGAACATAACGATGCCAACCAGCCGGATTGAGTCCGCTGCGACGAGCCGCCCCGCGGCTGATGTAGCCGAGCGTGCCGTCGTGCTTGAGCTTTGAACCCACCACGCGTTTGCGGTCCCACAGCGAGGACTCTGCCTGCATTGCCAAGCGGGCACCTGTCGAAGGATAGCCGTATTTAGTGCGCTTGAACGAGCCGTCAAACCCCGAGGCGTGTTTGCCCCACGTCACCGATGTTGTGCGTCGGTTAACCGGCGCGGCGCTCCGCCTTCTGCGGCTCGGTTTTGTAGTCTCAGCCATACGCCCCCGCACGCCGTAACCAAATCGAAACAATAACGCTTTGGACTGTAGCACACGCGTCGCGCGCGGTCACGGGCGCCTCGCTCAACGGTCATCGTCCTTCAGTAAGCGCCACAGCGTTGTTCGGCTTATGCCCAGCACCTCCGCCGCACGGGTTCGGTTGCCGTGGAGATGATCTACAACCAGATGCGCGATATCTCGCTCGGTATCGGCCAGCGGTCGCAGGATATACAGGTCGCTTTCGAGTGTCGGGGCGCCAAAGGTTGCGGTCTTAATCACGTCCTCTTGGGCTAGCACTTCCTCCGCCACAGCGCGATCCACCGTGCCCGCCCCCACCAATATATACAGTCGTTCCGAGACCTCGCGGAGCTGCAGATAATTGCGCGGCCAGCGGTAAGCATCGAGCGCCTTCGTCGCCGCGGCAGACAGCGTGGGCGCTGCCGTCCCAAATGCACCAGCGAGATATTCCAAATAGCGCGCAATCTTTTGCGACGTGGCTCCCTGCTCGACGATTGCCGGCGCCACGCTCACCGCACAGGCGAAGCGCTCGGTCACAAAGGCGGCTTGATCACTTTCGCTGCCGCCCGGCATGTCATTCGCCGTCAGCACCACATGGCAGCGCGTCGCCAACGCGGTGTCGGCCATCGTGGAAACGAGCTCGCGGAGACGCTGGGGGCCAACCGTGTTCCAGCCCTCAATGCAAAGCGTCAGCCCCGTTTGGAACAACGGCGATTCGGCGCTTTTGAGCAGATGGCGCCAGCCGCGATCCGTTAGCTCATCGAGCGCAACGGCAACAAAGGGCTGATCGACAAAAGGACCGTCCAGATAGAGGCGCATGGCAATCTCGACCTGACCCGTTCCCAGCTCGCCCTCGAGCATAAGGGGCACACCGCGCGCGTAGCTCTCGGCGACCGGCGCAGCCACCGAGGCAGGCCCCTCAACGATGCCGTACGCGCTCGATTCGTAGCGGGCCTCAACTTCGTCGGCGTTGAGCCACTCGATGCCCGCGTGCGCCGCGGCGCCGCGCACCTCGCGGACCACGACGACCCAAAGGCCCCCGCCCTCTTTGTCGGCGGGGCGAACGGTCAGGCTCAGGCGCGTACCCGCACGCCCCATAACCAGACGCGCGCCGTCTCCTATACGGTCGAGGCGTTCGGCAACAAAAGCTGCCACATCCCGCTCAAGCGCCGCGTCATTCATGGTCGAAATCGCGACGTCCCCACGCGCATCGATTGCCAATGCCGAGGCCCCGGCAGCAGCCAGGGCCTCGGTCAAGATGTTCAGCTTGGCATCGCTATCCATGATTTGCCCCTGTCCGCGGCGACGTGCAACCGCCGACGGTCGCACGACCGAGTGTTTCAAAATTGAACGATATTGCTCACCAAACACTATAGGGCAGAAAGCGCCGTCCTGCGAGTATAGGTGTTGCCCCGCATCGCCATCCTGGCGGGGCGATAAGAGCTCTTCGGGACTTATAAACCTGCGGACAAGCCATACCCGCAAGAGCTCCTATCGCTCCACCGCAGGCTTGCGCTCACCAGCAACCAGCAACCAGCACGCGAATAAGCTACTTCTCTACCAGATTCCCAGCACGTGCTGCATTCCCAAGCTCATGCACGCAATGCCAATCCAGCAGCAAAAGCCCAGCGCGATGGGCTTGCCGCCCTTTTTGACCAGCTCGACGATATCGGTATTAAAGCCAATAGCCGCCATGGCCATCACGATAAAGAACTTCGAAAGCTCCTTGATGGGCGCCGTAATGGACGTGGGAAGCTGAAACACCGTGGTGACCACGCTTGCCAGCACAAAGAACAGCACGAACATGGGAAACGCGCGTTTAAGCGAAAACGTGCTTTTGGCGTCGCCGCCGGCCTTACGCGCCAGATGCATCTGCCAGCATGCGAGGACCAACGTGATGGGAATAATGGCCAGCGTCCTGGTGAGCTTGACCACCGTGGCGCTCTCGAGCACATTGGCACCGGGATGCATACTGTCCCAAGCACTCGCCGCAGCCGTTACGGACGAGGTGTCGTTGATGGCGGTGCCGGCAAACAGGCCAAAGCCCTCGTTGGTCAGCCCGAGCATACCACCGAGCGTCGGAAACACGAGCGCCGCGATAACGTTAAACAGGAAGATGACCGAAATAGCCTGGGCAATCTCGCGATCGTCGGCATCGATGACGGGTGCGGTCGCGGCGATGGCAGAACCGCCGCAAATCGACGAACCCACACCCACAAGCGTCGAGATCTTACCCGGCACGTTCATAACGCGGCAGAGCACAAAGGCGATGACAAGCGAGGTCGAGATCGTCGCCACGATAATCGGCAGCGACTGGGCGCCCTTGGACAGAATCTGGGAGAGGTTCATGCCAAAGCCAAGCAGGATGACCGCATACTGCAAGATCTTTTTAGACGTATAGGTAACGCCGGCGGCAAGCGGCTCACGACGATGCTTGGGAAAGACAAGTGCCAGAACCATGCCGATGAGGATGGCGAATACCGGCCCGCCGCCCCCCTCGATCTGTTTGCCGAGCAGCGTTGCGGGAATGGCGATGATCAGGCAGAACAAAACGCCCTTCCAGCGCTCGCGTACGATATTTGCCAGTTGCATATGGGATTCCTTCTTTCTATTTCACGTTTGCGACGGCTTATGATACGGCAACGTTGAGCACAGCCATGCGTAAACACAGACCAAGATGCCGCAATAGTTCTTGGGCAACAGTCGAATTACCCACCGCGGAGAGCCGATTCGCGGCATAATTAACAGCTGACATATCAGTGTGATAGAACGGTTGCGAGGCACTATGGAAGAATCGATGCACGTCGGCGAGCAGGAAACGAGCCTACAGGACCAGTCCTACCACACCATTCGACGCAAAATCGTCTACCTGGACTACAAACCGGGCGAAAAACTGGGTGTCAAGCAGCTTTGTGACGACCTGGATATGGGGCGCACCCCTGTGCGCGAGGCGCTGGTGCGTCTGGCGCAAGAGGGCCTGGTGCGTACCGTGCCCCAAAGCGGCACCTATGTCTCGCCCATCAACCTCACTCTTGCCGAGAGCGCCTGCTACATTCGCGAACACCTGGAAAAGCAGGTGATTGTAGAGTGCTGCGCCCGTGCCACCTCGGCAGGCATCGAGCAGCTCGACCGAGCCATCGCGCTGCAGGAAAAGACCATGGCCGAGGAGGATCGCATCGGCTTCTTTTTAAGCGACAACCTCATGCACCGCATGATCTTTAACATCGCGTGCCGCAGCACCGTGTGGTCGTGGCTCGAGGCGACCAATGCCGACCTGGAGCGCTTCCGCTGGCTGCGCGCCGCCACGCAGAGGCTCGACAATCAGGAGATTGTTAACGAGCACAAGAAAATCCGCCGCGCTATCGCCGGTCGCGACCCCATCGAGGCGAGCTTTTTGGTCAGCAAGCACCTGCATATGATGTTCCGCAACCAGACCGAGGTCCTGGACCAATATCCCAAGTACTTCGAGACCAGCAAGCTCCGCTAACCTGCCAAAAAGGGACAGGTTTATTTTGGCAGGTTTTATCTGGGCAAACGCAACAAGGCCCGACTCCGCTGCAACGGAGCCGGGCCTCGGTCACTAGAACGGCGGAACAACAATTATTCGACCGTGACGCTTTTCGCCAGGTTGCGAGGTTGGTCAACGTCGCAACCGCGCAGGATGGCCACCTCGCGGGCGAGCAACTGCAGCGGGACGCTCGCCGTGATGGGGCTGAACACGTCGCGGACTGCCGGCACGCGGATGATGCAGTCGGCGATCTTGTTGATCTCCTCGTCGCCCTCGGTGGCAACGACGATGACCTTGGCACCGCGCGCCTTGCACTCCATAAGGTTCGACACGGTTTTGTCGTAGGTGGCACTCTTGGTGGCCACGGCGATGACGGGGAAGCCCGGATCGATCAGCGCGATGGGGCCGTGCTTCATCTCGCCGGCGGCGTAGGCCTCGGCGTGCAGGTAGCTGACCTCCTTGAGCTTGAGCGCGCCCTCGTAGGAGATGGCAGCGCCCATACCGCGGCCCACAAACAGTGCCGACTGCGCGTCCTTGCACAGCAGGGCGGCCTCATGAACGGCCTCGGTCTGCGTGTCCAAAATCCACTGGATCTGCTCGGCCGTATCGGAAAGCTCGCGGAACATCATGCGTGCCTGTTTGGTGGTCAGGCGGTACTTGACCTGCGCCAGCAGCAGGGCCAAAAGCGTGAGGCTAACGACCTGACCGATGAAGCTCTTGGTCGAGGCGACCGCGATCTCCTTGTTGGCCTTGGTGTAGATGACGCCGTCGCTCTCGCGCGCCACGGGGCTACCCACCACGTTGGTGATGCCAAAGACCTTGGCGCCCTTGATACGCGCGTCACGAATGGCGGCGAGGGTATCGGCCGTCTCGCCCGACTGGGACACGGCAACGACGAGCGTCGTCGGTGTGATGATGGGGTTGCGGTAGCGGAACTCGCTGGCAGCCTCGACCTCGGTAGGAATACGAGCCCAGCCCTCAATAAGGTTCTTAGCGATGAGTCCGGCATGGTAGCTGGTGCCGCAGGCAATCACATACACGCGGTCGATATCGTTGAGCTCCTCGAGGGACAGGCCCAGCTCGTCGATATCGAGCTCACCGGCGGGGGTCATGCGACCCACCAGCGTATCGCGCACGACGCGCGGCTGCTCGTGAATCTCTTTGAGCATAAAGTCGGGATAACCGCCCTTTTCGGCCATATCCAGATCCCAATCGATGTGGGTGACCTTGGGCTCGATGACATTGCCGGCCTCGTCGGTATACTCGACGCCCGCAGGCGTGAGCTTGGCAAACTGACCGTCCTCGAGCACCACGACATCGCGGGTGGCGTCGATGAGCGCAATCACGTCGGAGGCAACGTAGGAGCCGGTCTCGCCCACGCCGACCACGATCGGGGAGTCCTTGCGGGCAACGGCGATTACGCCAGGCTCGTCGGCGCACACGGCGGCCAAGCCATAGGCGCCCACCACGTGGGTGCAAGCCTCGCGCACGGAGGCCATCAGGTCGTGTGTCTCGGCATAGGCCTCTTCGATCAGATGCGCGAAGACCTCGGTATCGGTCTCGCTCTTAAAGTGATGGCCGCGGCCCTCCAGCTCCTCGCGCAGCTCGGCGAAGTTCTCGATGATGCCGTTGTGGACGATGGCGATACGACCGTCGCAGCTGGTGTGGGGGTGAGCGTTAACGACAGAAGGCTTGCCGTGGGTGGCCCAGCGGGTGTGACCGATGCCGCAGGTTGCGTCGCTATCGATATTGGAAAGCTCGCTCTCCAGGCCCGCAACCTTGCCCACGCGGCGGATGACGTCGAGGTGTGCCGCGGCGCCCTCGCCCACCTCGAGCGCAACGCCCGAGGAGTCATAGCCGCGATACTCCATGCGCTTAAGGCCTGTGACCAGGATGTTCTTTGCAATATCAGAGCCGGTGTAGCCGACGATTCCGCACATAGGATAAATCCCTTCGTTCGCGTGACTGCAAGACGTCCACGCACAGGGGGCGCTGAGACGTATAACGTTCGAGTATTGTACTCACGCAAGCGCAAGCTGATATACCAGAAGTGGTATCTCAACTTAGATACCACCCGATGCACACATGCCCAGCCGGTCCAAACCGCCACAATGGGGACAGGCACCTTTGTGGTGGTCGCGCTGGCAACGGCGTTTCCCCAGATAAAACCTGCCAAAATAAACCTGTCACTTTTTGGTTGGTTTAGGATGCTACAATCTGGCTTGTACTTGAAACGCATCAAAGGGGCCGCTATGGCAAAGGTTAAAATCAGCGACGTCGCGCGCGAGGCCGGGGTTTCGCTTGGCACGGTTTCCAACGCGCTCAACCATCCCGAGAAGTTGCGCCCCGAGACCCTCAGGCTCATCAACGAGACCATCAATCGCCTGGGCTACCTGCCCAACCAAAGCGCTCGTCAGCTCGCGGGCGGCGCCACCAAGTCCTTTGGCCTGGTGCTCCCCCGTCTCGACCACGGCTTTTCGCTCCAAATCGCCAGCGGCGCCCACAACGAGGCCCGCAAGCACGGCTACGATCTGCTCATCGCCAATGCCGATAACGACGATATTCTCGAGGATCATTACCTGCGCTATTTTATGGGCACGCAGATGTCCGGCGTCATGGTTCAGCCCATGGCGTCCCCCGACTGGCACCCCGCTATGACCAAGATGCCCGTGCCGATCGTCTATCTGGACATCCATTGCTCCGAGCCCGGTTACTACGTGGCCGCCGACAACGAGGCACAGGGGCGTATTATCGCCGAGCTCGCCATCGCCCGCGGCGCACGCCATATCACCGTTGTGGGCCGAGCGGCATTTATGCAGCTCGGCCTGCGCGTCCTTGGCATCCACAAGGCACTTGCCCTGCATCCTGATATCAAAATTGAGGTCATCGATGCCGGGGAGTGGAATACCGCAGCCGACGGCTACAGCATCGGTACCCAGATTGCCGAACGCCCTGCTGACGAGCGCCCCGATTTTGTCATCGGCCTGACCGACGTATTGGCCTCGGGCGTTATCTCGGCGCTGACCGACAAAGGCATTTCCGTCCCCGGCCAGGTCCGCGTGGCCGGCTGCGACGGCAACCCGCTCGCTTGGAGCGGATCGGTCCCGCTCACCACGGTAGCACCCCCAGGCTACGAGATTGGCCGCAAGGGCGTGCAGCTGCTCATGGAACAAATCGAGGATAAACCTGCCGCCAAGACCAAACGAGTCCGCATCGGCTCCGCCGCGCGCACCGTCACCACGGTCCCGGCCACCGAGGACATCAACCGTCAGGAAATCGTGCGTCCCTTCTTGCTCGAGCGCGTAAGCACCCAAAATGCCAAGCCGCATCCGACGGGCCAACCCATAGTCCCGACAACCGACATCAACCTGGGCGCCTACCTGTAACAAAAAAACGCCGCAACGGAAACAGCCCCGCTGCGGCGTTTTTGCTGACCCCACGGGCCTTCCCCGTTTAGCCGAACCTGCGGCTACGGATTTTTATGGAATGTAATCCATTTTTCATTAGCTTTTTTGCAAAAATGGATTCAATTCCATTTTTTAGAACAGTGCCTCCGCGCGGGCGCCGTTGCCGTCGCCGTCCTGCGGGATCGGGCGCGGGGCATGGCGACTCGCGTGCGAACGCTAACACACGACCTTGACCGCGGCTGTCAGATCGAACAGCGTATCGAGCACAGCCTCGCAGCCGTCCACCACGTCCTGCGGCAGCGGCACGATGTCGGGAACGGCAAACACATGGCAACCGGCCGTGATGCCCGAGACGCAACCGTTGCGTGAGTCCTCGACCACGGCGCACTCCTCGGGGGCAAAGCCCGCGCGCTCGCAGGCGAGCAGGTACATCTCGGGGTCGGGCTTGCCGCGCACGACGTCCTCGCCGCAGGTCACCGTCTCAAACTTGTCAAAGAGGCCAACCGTCTTGAGGTTGCGCTCGGCCGTAACGTGGCGCGATGACGTCGCAAGACCCACGTGATAGCCCGCAGCCAGCAGCTCGTCGAGGCACTCGGCGGCACCGTCCTTAAGCTCCAGATCGGTCTTGACCATCTCGTCGCGAATCTCCCTATGGCGACGATAGATTGCCTCAGCGGTTTCGCAGCTGCCGTAATGCTCATCAAGGATCTCCATGACATCGGGCAGCGTGCGACCGATAAACTGATGGATCAGCGCATCATCAATCGCGAATCCCAGCTCGGCCGCGCCCGCCTTCCACGCCTTGATACCCAAACGCTCGGTATCGACCAGCGTTCCGTCCATGTCAAAAATAACGGCCTTGATCATATCGGTCCCCCATCGCTTCGCGCTGCTGTACTCCCGCAACTTTACCGCACCTGTAAACTTGTATATAACGTATATAGCATATTGCACTTTCGTTACATAGATAGAAGTCTTATGACAAGCGACTCGGTAGGATTATAGTTTTCGACCGAGTACTCAACGGCAAGGATCGACTTATGCTTTCAGACACCACCGCACCCGCAGAGGGGCTTCAGGACAAACTCGCAGCGCTCGAGCAGCTGCTTTTAGCATACGGACGCGTCGCCATCGGCTTTTCCGGTGGCGTCGACAGCAGCTTTTTGGCCGCGGTCTGCGCCCGCATCATGCCCGCCAGCACGCTTCTCGTTCACCTCACCACGCCGCTCATCGGCACGCCCGAGCAGGCTTCGTTTGAGCGGGCGGTTGACGGGCAGGCCGATGAGGGGCCGCATTTTAAGCTTCCCGTACTCAACCTCTCGGTCGATCAGCTGCAGCTCCCCCAGGTAGCCTGCAACGACGCCGACCGCTGCTACCACTGCAAGCGCGCCGGCTTTACCGCCATCGTCAACCACGCCAAGTCGCTGGGCTTTCCCACCGTCATCGACGGCAGCAACGCAAGCGACCGCGGCGACTACCGCCCCGGCATGCGCGCCGCCCAGGAGCTCGGCGTGCGCTCGCCGCTTATGGAGGTCGGCTTTACCAAGGACGAGGAGCGCGAGCTGCTACGCGCCTGGGGATACCCCGTCTGGAACCTGCCGGCAGGAGCCTGCCTGGCCACGCGAGTCCCCACGGGCGAGGAGCTCACGCGCGAGAAGGTCGATGTAATCCGCACCTGTGAGGACTACCTACACGACCTTGGCCTGGACCAGGTCCGCGCACGCCTCGTCGGCGGCTGCATGCATATCGAGGCCGCGCCGGCAGACGTCGCCAAGATCGCCGCCCTCGGCAGCACCGCGGTCAACGACGAGGGCAAGGCCACGCTTCCCGCCGCCATCGAGTCCGCGCTGCGCAACCTAGGCTGCGGACACATCTCCCCCGAGGTCGCCCCCTACATCCACGGCAACATGAATCTTTAAGTTACGCCGTTTTACAAACGGCGTAACCGCTCGGCGCTGCGCAGGCCCCGGGCACGGCAATCTGACGTTCAACTGCACGGGCGCGACCAAAAGGTCAGCGCCCGCTTGTTTCACGTCACCTTGCCGCACCCGGAACCTGCTCGCTCGCGCGTGCTCAACCTGAACTGCGTTAACTGACCTGCCAAAAGGGGACTGGTTTATTTTGGTAGGTTTTATCTTGGGAAACGTCGGATAGCCCCGCACATCCCAACCATCGCAGTCCCTTCTGGGACAAATGGACCGATAGCGCGCCTCCCCAATCTTTAAGAATCTGTTCGGCAAAACTGTCTGCGGCGTCTCCTGCTAGACTGGTAGATTCCCAACCGTCCATCCAGGAGCCTCAATGTCGCGCAAGTCCGCCTACAAGCAAGTACTCTCCATCGGCACCGCCGTGGTGCTGGGGTTTGCGCTGTTTACGGGATCGCTCGACGGAGCGCCCAAGCTGCTCTCGCCGCAAAGCGATGAGCAGGCGGCTGCTCTGGCCGAGAAGCAAAGCGAGAGCCCCAACCGCACCGACGACGAAGCGGACTTGGTCGCCCGGCTCGAATCGGGAACAGCGAGCTCCACGGACTCCGAAGATGATCAGGACTCCGGCGATGGCTCTGAATCCGCCACGACCGACACCGCTGACGATGCCTCTTCAAACGTCACCCCCATCGACGAGGTCGAAAACCCCGATCTCGACCGCGCCCGCGGCGTATATCTCAGCAGCATTCCCGACTACGCCGGCAACCCCTACGTTGCCCTTCGCGCCGACAGCACGCACCCGCTCGGCACACCGTCGTTCACGCTCGATGAATACGAGCGCGCCACCGAAGAGGGCTGCTTTAAGAAGTTCTCCAAACTCGACAGCCTGGGCCGCACCCGCAAAGCGCTCGCCTGTGTGGGCCCCGAATCGCTCGGTCAGGGCAAGCGCGGCGATATCTCGCGTATCCATCCCGCCGGGTGGCACCAGCAGCGCTACGACTTTATTCCGGGTCAGAGCCTCTACAACCGCTGCCACCTTATCGCCTGGTCGCTCTGCGGCGAAAACGCCAACCGCAAGAATCTGCTCACCGGCACGCGCTATCTCAACGAAACGGGCATGCTGCCGTTTGAAGAGCAGATCCTCGGCTACATCCACGACACAGGCAACCATGTGCTCTACCGCGTCACGCCCATGTACAACGAAGAGGAACTTGTCTGCCGCGGCGTGCGCCTTGAGGCGCAATCGGTCGAGGACCACGGCAAGACCCTGCGCTTCCACGTGTACTGCTACAACCTGCAGCCGCATGTGCAGATCGACTACGCCACCGGCCGCAACCAGACATCCGGAGACTAGCGCCGACCAGGCTGCCCCAAAACCTAAAATGATCCGTTTTCCTCCGTCCCCCAGGGATCAAAAAGGGCCGCCCTGGATTGCCCAGAGCGGCCCTTGCATCGGCATGCATGTTGCGGGCAACGCCACGCGCTACTTGGCGCGGCCCTCCTCATAGCGCTCGACCAGCTTGGCCTGAACGTCATAGGGAACCTGCTCATAGCCTGCAGGCTTCATGGTAAAGTCGCCCGTGCCGCGCGTGATAGAGCGCAGACGCGTCGAGTAATCCGTCAGCTCGGCCAGCGGCGCCTGGGCAATGACCACGGTATCGCCGCGCTCATCGGTTTCCATGCCCGTCACGCGACCGCGCGAGGCCGAGATGTCGCCCATTACAGCACCGGCGTAACTCTCGGGGATAGTCACCGTGATTTCCTCGATGGGCTCCAGCACCACCGGGTCGGCATCGGCACATGCCTTGCGCAGGCCGATGCGAGCCGCCGCGCGGAACGCCATCTCGTTGGAGTCGACGCTGTGATACGAGCCATCGTACACAGCCACGCGAATGCCCGTAAGCGGGTAGCCGGCAATGATGCCGTCCTTCATGGTCTCCTGGACACCCTTGTCCACGGCGGGGATCAGTGAGCGCGGAATGCGGCCGCCCACGACCTCGTCCACAAACTCATAGCCATCGCTCGTGCCGTCGGGCCCAATGAGCGGCTCAACGCGCAGCCAGCAGTCGCCATACTGACCGGCACCGCCGGTCTGCTTCTTGTGGCGGCCCTGGGCGCTTGCCGTGCGGCGGATGGTCTCGCGATACGGAATGCGGATCGGCACGCTCTTGGCCACGACCTTGGTGCGGTCCTCAAGGCGATTGAGCAGGACCGAAACCTGCGCCTCACCCACGGCGGAAATGATGGTCTGACCGGTCTCCTCGTCGCGGTCGATGCTCATGGTCGGATCGGCCTTACAAGCCTTCTCGATAAACGTGTAGAGCTTCTCCTCGTCGCCGCGATTCTCGGCCTCGATGGCGATGCGGTACTGCGAGTTGGGGAACTTAAACGCCGCAGCCTCGACCTTGCCGGTAATCGAGAGCGTATCGCCCGTTTCGGCCGCCAGCTTGGGAGCCACAATGATATCGCCGGCATAAGCGTGACCGACCTCGGTCATGTCACGGCCACACATCACATACAGGTGAGCCAGACGCTCGCCCTTGCGCGTACGCGCATTGATCAGCTCGATGCCCGGCTCAAGCGTGCCCGTCAGCACCTTGATAAAGCTGATGCGGCCCTGCTGCGGATCGGCCAGGGTCTTAAACACAAACGCCACCGGACGGTCATCGTCGCTCGAGATCTTAAGCGAATCACCGTCGATGAGCGGCATCTCGCCATAGTCGGTCGGCGCCGGGAAGTATGTGGCGATGTCATCCATCAGTGAGTTGACGCCCTGCTCCTTAATGCAATCGCCCGCAAAGACCGGCACAAAGATGCGCTCGGCGATCGCCTTCGACAACAGGCCTTCAAGCTCCTCCTGCGTCAGCGTCTCCTCGCCTTCCAAGTACTTCATCATCAGCTCGTCGTCGGCCTCGGCCACCAGCTCGCACAGATGGTCATGGGCCTCCTCGGCCTGGGCACGATACTCCTCGGGAATCTCCGACTCAACGGCTTCGGTGCCGTTGCAATGGCGCGCCTTCATGCGCACCAGGTCGATGATGCCGTCAAAGTCCTCGCCCTCGCCCCAGGGAAGGGTCACGGCGCCCAGGCGCGTGCCAAAGCGCTCCTGCAGCAGGTCCATCGTGGTCGCAAAGCTGGCTTCGGAGCGCGACAGGCGGTTTACGAACACCGCACGCGCCAGGCGCAGGTCCTCGGCGGCATACCAGAGCTTAACCGTCGTAGGCTGCGGGCCGGCCTCGGCGTCGACCACAAACAGAGCCGTCTCGCAGACGCTCATCGCGGCAAAGGCGTCGCCGATAAAATCGGGATAGCACGGGGCATCGAGCACATTGATGCGCGCGCCCTTCCAGTCGATCGGCGCAATGGTCGTCGAGATGGAAAATGCACGCTTGACCTCTTCGGGGTCATAGTCGAGCGTAGGCTTGGTGCCGTCGTGGCCGCCCAGGCGGGCGGTCTTGCCGGAAAGGTGGAGCATGGCCTCGGCGAGTGAAGTCTTGCCCACCCCGCCTTGGCCTACGAGCACCACGTTCCTTACATTGCCGGTCTTGGGAGCACCCATGATGACCTCCTTGCAGGGTCGCGCGCAATGCGCGACGCCAACGGGGAGAGTTCGCGGTCGGTGCCGTCCCGGGAGCAGCATGGTCGGCAGCCGAGCCGACTCACCCTCCAAATGTCCTATGCCACCACCCTACCCTCACAGGTGACTGTCCATGCACACCTTTCGGCGCACGTATGGATACGGGCGGCGAGAGGAAGGAGAACGCATGCGAGGCGATTATTGGACCCCGTCGATGCAAATAAAATGCCACCCCAGGCCGTAAGACCTGTGGCGGCATCACCTCAATTAATAATTGAGTAAATAGCTGAGCCTACCCCTCGATACGGCTCAAGAACTCACGGGTACGCTGCTCGCGAGGATGGTCGATGACCTGCTCGGCAGGACCTTCCTCGACAATACGACCACCGTCCATAAAGACCACGCGGTCGGCAACATCGCGCGCAAACTGCATCGCGTGGGTCACGATTACCATCGTCATATTCTGCGCCGCCAGGTCCTTGATGACGCGCAGCACCTCGGCCGTCAGCTCGGGATCGAGCGCCGAGGTCGGCTCATCAAAGAATAAGATTTCCGGATCAAGTGCCAGGGCGCGGGCAATGCTCACGCGCTGCTGCTGACCGCCCGAAAGCTCACACGGCACCTTGTTCTCGTTGCCCGTCAGCCCCATTTGCGCAATCAGCTCGTGAGCGCGGGCTTCCGCCTGCTCGCGCGGACGCTTAAGCACGCGGATCGGCGCATCGGTGATATTTTTCATCACGGTATAGTGCGGGAACAAATTGTAGTTCTGGAACACCAGACCAAAACGCGAACGCGCTTGCTTGGGAACATCTCCCTTCGCATAGACCGCACCCGATCCCGCATCCGTCGCAACCGCAAGGTCGCCAAACGAAAGCGAGCCACCATCGAGCGTCTCGAGCAGCGTGGCACAGCGCAGCAGCGTGGACTTACCGCCGCCCGAAGGCCCGATAATCGCCACGACCTCGCCGCGTTTCACCTCGAGCGAAATATCCTTGAGCACCTCATTGCCGCCAAACGCCTTACGCGCGTTCAATATATTCATTACCGTTCCGGACACGGGAACCTCCATGTGTTTAAAAAGTCAGCGAGCGTGTGACTGGCGAGACAATGTGCTCCGAAAGAGGAGCGCCGCGTACTTCTGTACGCAAGCGACGGCTTGAGGAGCAGATTGGCCGTCAGGCACGCGCGCAGCGTCGAGCAGTCCGCCGTTCGTTAGAACGGCGGAACGATCTAGTCATGGTAGTAATCCAATTTTTTCTCGGCGGCACCCAGCAGCATCTCGACCACAAAGTTAAAGACCCAGTAAATCAGCGCCGCAATCGCAAACGGCACCATGCTCACTTGCGAGGCAACCAGCGCCTTGGCCGTCGAGAACATCTCGCCCACGCCAATGGCAAACGCCAGCGACGTGTCCTTGACCAGCGTGATGATCTCGTTGCCCATCGCCGGCAGAATACGCTTGGCGACCTGCGGCATCACGATATACAGAAACGTCTGCACGCGCGAATAGCCCAGCACCTCGGCAGCCTCGTATTGACCGCGCGGAATGGACTGCAAGCCCGAGCGATAGATCTCGGCAAAGTAACCGGCGTAGTTGATGATGAACGCCACGACGCACGCCGTCCACTTGGAATCGGGCGTGAGCGAAATGCCAAACACGTAGTACGGGGCAAAGTAGATGGCAAACATCTGCAGCATGAGCGGCGTACCGCGCATGACCGAAATGTAGATGCGCGCAATCCAGCGGAGCGGCGCAATTTTGCTCATGCGCATAAACGCCACGGGGATTCCCAGCGGAATCGACCCCAGCAGCGTCAGCACAAACAGCTGCAAACTGACCAAGAATCCCTGGCCAAGCATCTGCATCATGACCTGAATAGACAACCCAAGCTCTCTTTCACAGTAACGGAACAGCGAACCCAATGCTAAAGCGGGTTTTCCAGGTGCTCGAGTTTGCCGTGAAAGAGGAGCGCCGCGTACTAAATGTACGCAAGCGACGGTTTGAGCGGCAAAATCGGGTGCCTGGGAAAGCCGCTATTTGAGAACCCAGTTGTCGAAGGATAGGCCGTAGCTTGCGTACTTATCGCACAGGTCCTTGACCGTGCCGTCCTCGTAGAGCGCCTTGAGCGACTCGGTCACGGCATCGGCGGACTTGGTGTCGCCCTTCTTAAAGCCAACGGCGTAGTGCTCGCTGGACAGCGGCTTGTCGAGCTGCGTATAGGCATCGGGCTTGGCGGCAAGCTGATACTGGGCAATCGAAAGGTCGCAAGCCACGGCATCGACCGCGCCGCTCTCGAGCTGCATAAAGGCCGTGTTGTACTCGCCGATGGTATCGAGCGTGGCAAACGTCGCGGCCAGATCCTTCTGGTCGCCCTCGAGCACATCCTGCGCAGCGGAATCGGTCTGAGTGATCACGGTCTTGCCAGCGAGATCGTCCCAGTTCTTGATACCCGCATCCTTCTTTACCACCAGCACCTGCTCGTTGAGCATGTACGGCTCGGAGAACGTGTAGCCGTCCTCACGGCCCTCCATGGTAAAGCCGTTCCAGATGCAGTTGATGGCGCCGGAGTTGAGCAGCGTGTCCTTGGCATCCCAATCGATGGCCTCGTAATCGACATCCCAGCCCTGCTTATCGGCAACGGCCTTGGCAAGGTCAAGGTCAAAGCCCGTGTACTCGCCGTCATCGCCCACAAAGCCGTACGGAGGGTAGGACTTGTCAAAGCCCACCACGAGCTTCTTGGACTCCGCGGCGCCCTTCACATCCTTGGCCGCGGCAGAGCCAGCAGCGAAGCCCTTGCCAGCACCACCGCCGCAACCGACAAGACCAAGGCCAAGCACCGCGGCGAGCGAGCCGGCTAGACCAACAAACTGACGACGAGACATATCGGTATTCATGGTATTCCCCCTCGATAGCACTTTAGTTAGGTAAAGTGAGTCATGTAACGTTCAGAATCATACACTTTACCTTGACGGAGCACAAGGTTGGGGTTGCCCGGCGCGGGCGGGGAGCGGCGCGTAATTAAGTTTCCTGCTCTACAGTCCTGCGCAAGACGGAAAGCACGCATGGAGCACTAGGTTGGAGCAC
>CALHWR010000005.1 GCA_938036665.1 uncultured Collinsella sp.
GCTGGGGGAGCAAGCGGGCGCCTGTGAGCGAATATGTTTGCGGCGAGAGCCGTAATGAGCGGTTGGGTTGCGACTAGTTGGTCGTACCGGAATCGTCGCCCGTGCCCGAGCCCGAACCCGAACCCGAGCCAGAAAGTGCGACCGTCAGCGTAATCGTGCTGTCGGTAGACTGCTTGCCGGTGGGGGAGACGCCCGTAACGGTGGCGTTTTCGTTGCCGCTCACGGGGTTACCGTTCTGATCGCAGAATGCGATGTTGTAGAACCCGGCGTTGTTGAGCGCGGTAACGGCGGCGGAGATGCTCTTGCCGTACAGGTTGCCCGGAACGCTGGCTTTGCCGGACTTCTTGGCAATGACGACGGTAATCGTGGCGCCAGGCTTCTGCTTGCCGCTGGGGTTCCAGCTAATCACGGTGCCCTCGGTAACCGAATCGTTCTCCTGGTAGCTCACGTCGACGCCAAAGCCTGCCATATCGAGGGCGTTGCGCGCCTGGGCCTCGGTCATGTCGGTCAGATCGGGGACGGAGGTGGCGTCAGGACCGCTGGAGACCTTGTACGAGATGGTCGTGCCCTTCTCGACTTCCTTACCGGGTTCGGTGCCCTGCTCAAAGACCTGGCCCTCATCGGCCTCGTTGGCCTCCTCGGAGGCGTTGCCCTTCAGGCCAACGCTTGCCAGCGCGGCTTCTGCCTGGTCCTTGGTCAGGCCGACAAGCCGGGGAACCTCAACCTTCTCGGAGGGCTTGGGGCCCTTGGAGATTACCAGGTTCACCTTGGTGCCCTTGGCCTTCTTGGTTTTGCCGTTGGGCGTCTGCTCGGCGACCTTGCCCTCGTCGATATCGTCGTTGTAGCTTTGGTCGATGGTGCCGACCTCGAGGCCGGCTTCCTTGATCTGCTCGACGGCAGTCTGCTGGTCCTTGCCCAGCACATCGGGCACGGTGACCTGCTCGCCGCCAAAGAGTCCTGTGGCAAAGGCCACCACGATACCGATGACGGCAACGGCTGCCACCACGGCGGCGATGATCTTGTTCTTGTTGGATTTGGGCTTTTCGACCTCGTAGGAACCGGTGGAGCCCGAAACCGAGCTACGGGCGGTATTCTGGCCGCTCACGCCCGAGACGGGACGTACCATGGCGCGCGTCTGATCGGAAAGCTCGCGAGTCTTGGTGGCACCCAGGTCGCCGGCGGCACCGATGATGCGCGTGGGCTCCGAGACGTTGACGGCACGGCCGGACAGGTAGCTGTTGAGCACCTGACGCAGTTCGTCGGCCGTCTGGAAGCGGTTTGCCGGGTCCTTCTCCATGCACTTGAGGATGATGCGCTCCAGGTCGGCATCGACGCCGGAGTTGATCTGGCTCGGCGGGATGGGGAGTTCGTTGACCTGCTTGAGCGCGACCGAGATGGCGTCGTCGCCGTCAAAGGGTACGCGGCCGGTGGCGCACTCGTACATGACGACACCCAGCGAGTAGATATCCGAGGTGGGGCCGAGGTCCTGACCGCGGGTCTGCTCGGGGCTTACATAGTGGGCGGTGCCCAGCACGTTGTTGTCCTGCGTGAGATGACTGTTCTTGGCGCGTGCGATGCCAAAATCCATGACCTTGATGTTGCCGTCGGGCAGCACCATGATGTTTTGCGGCTTAATGTCGCGGTGGATGATCTCGTGCTTGTGTGCGACCGAAAGCGCGGAGCTGATCTGCGAGCCGATCTGCGCGACCTTCTTGGGATCGAGAGCGCCGTGGCTCTTGATGCCGCTCTTAAGGTCGGTACCGCGCAGGTACTCCATGACGATGTAATAGGTGTCGCCGTCCTTGCCCCAGTCGTAGACGCCCACGATATAGGGGGAGGACAGGCCGGCAGCTGCCTGGGCCTCCTGCTTAAAGCGGGCGGCGAAGGTGGCGTCGCCGGCATACTGCGGCAGCATGATCTTGACGGCAACCGTGCGGTCGAGGACCTGATCCTGTGCACGGAAGACGGTCGCCATACCGCCCGTTCCCACCTTATCCTTGAGGAGGTATCTTCCCCCGAGGACCCTCTGTTCCATTCCTGCTCCTAACATAACTATTCGCTCAACGATGTGTGTAGTACCAAATGTGTGGCCGCTGGGGCCGTGTGGCGCGTTGCCGCTAGCTCATCGGCCGCGGCGCGCCCCAAGTATCCGCTTTGATCACGGGCATCACGCTCCCTGTGCGGCGAGCGCCGCGGTCAGGACGATGCCGGCAATCTTGGCCGCCTCGACGTCGTGTTTGTCGAAATCCTCCAGGGCCACCGAGATGGCAACCGTGGGTGAATCGTAAGGTGCAAAGCCAACAAACATAGAGTTGACGTTGGTGCCGCCGGTCTCGGCCGAACCGGTCTTGCCGGCAACCTTGACGCCCGGAATCTGGGCATCGGTGCCGGTACCGGACTGGACGACGGCGAGCATGGCCTGTTTGACCTGGTCGGCCGTGGCAGAGCTGACAGCCTGGCCCAGCGAGCGGGACTGCGTGGTCTTAACAACGGTTCCGTCCGGGGCGAGTATCTGGGAAACAAAGAACGGGTCCATGACCACGCCGCTGTTGGCGATAGCTGCAGCGATCACGCAATTCTGCATAACGGTGGTCTGCGGGCCAGGCGTGTGGTCCATGCCGACGGGCTGGCCGGCGCCTGCCCAAGCGGTCTCCCACTCGGTCATAAGCGACGGGTCGGCCATGATGGAAGCCGCGGTGGTCAGATCCTGACCGAGCTTTTGACCGTAGCCAAAGGCGTTGGCAAACTGGACGAGCGAGCTGGCGCCGACCTCATTTGCCACCTGGCCAAAGACGACGTTGGACGACACGGCGAAGGCCTGCTGCAGGCTGATGGTGCCGTAGCTCTCGTTGGCAGAGTTGGTGACCGGCGCGTTGCCAATATCCATGGAGCCGGGCGCCTGGTACGTGCTGGTAAGGCTGGCGGTGCCGGTTTCGAGCGCCGCGGAGAGTGTGACGACCTTAAAGGTCGAGCCCGGGGTGTAGAGCGCGTCCATGGCGCGGTCGTACATGGAGCCGTCCTCGCCGCCGCCCGACTGGAGCAGCGCATCGATGTTGGTGTTGTCGTAGGTGGGCGAGCTCGCGCACGCAAGGACCGCACCGGTGCGCGGATCCATGACCACCACAGCGCCCTTAAAGCCCTTGAGCGCCTGCTCGGCAGCCGTCTGGATGCGCGAGTCGATGGTGAGCTTGGCGGTATTGCCCGGCTGGGTCTGCCCCGCGAGCGACGCGATGGCGTTGTTCCAGCTGGAGTAATCCTTGGAGCCGGTGAGCGTATCGTTCATGACGCTCTCGATGCCGGCGGTGCCGTATTGCTGGCTCACGTAGCCCACCACGTGCGCGGCCATGTTGCCGTTGGGGTAGGAACGGGCGTAGGTGCCGTCCTCCTGCTGCAGCGACTCGGCTAGTGTCACGCCGTCGGACGTGATGATGGAGCCACGCTGGATGTACTTGGAGCGGGCGATGGTGTGGTTGTTGGTCGGCATGTCCTGGTAGTCCTTCGCCTTGATGACCTGGACATAGGTGAGGTTGCCGATAAGGATGGCGAACAGCGCCGTAAAGGCAAACACGGCACGAGTCAGACGGTTGGCAAGTGCCACGCGGCCGAGCACACCGGATTCAGGCGTGTCGAGCAGGCGACGGCGCATGCGCGAGCCGACGGAATGGCTGCCGCTGCCGTAGGAAGACGAGGTGGCAAAGCGCGTGCCCGTCGGGGCGGCGGCAGATGCGACCTGATCATCGGTGATGGCGGCCATGGTGCCGGTGCCGGTAAGCTCGGCCTCGCGTCCGGTCGCCTCGTCACCGGCGCGCAGCAGGAGCGCGACGATGATAAAGCTCGCCAGCAGCGAGGAGCCGCCCTGGCTCATAAAGGGCAGGGTGACGCCGGTCAGCGGGATCAGGCGGGTTACGCCGCCAACGATCAAGAAGGCCTGGAAGCTGATGGCGGCCGTAAGGCCCGTGGCACTAAAGGCTGCGAGGTCGGATTTAGCGCGGGCGGCCGTGGTGAGGCCACGCACGGCAAAGAGCATAAACAGGATGAGCACGGCGCCGCCGCCCAAAAGGCCCATCTCCTCGCCGATAGCCGAGAAGATAAAGTCGGACTCGACGACGGGGATGTTGTTGGCCATGCCGTTGCCGATGCCAACACCGACCAGACCGCCATCGGCAAGCGAGAAGAGCGATTGGACGATCTGGTAGCCCTGGCCCTGGGCGTCCTTAAAAGGATCGACCCAAACCTGGAAACGTACCTGAACGTGAGACAGGAACTTGTAGGCGCCCACGGCTCCAACGGCTAAGAGCGCAAGGCCGATAACGACATACGAGAATCGTCCCGTGGCAACGTAGAGCATCAGCAAGAAGATGGTGTAGAACAGCACGGCCGAACCCAGGTCGCGTTCGAAGACGACGACGAGCAGGCACACACCCCACACGGCAAACAGCGGCAGCAGCAGTCGCAGGCGAGGGATCTTAAAGCCCAGGATCTTGCGGTTGGAGATGGAGAGCAGCTCGCGGTTCTCGGCCAGGTACCCGGCCAGGAACAGCACGATAAAGACCTTGGCGAACTCGCCGGGCTGGATGGTAAAGCCCGCGATGCGAATCCACAGCTTGGAGCCCGAGATCGTGGTGCCGATAAAGATAGGCAGCATCAACAGAATGATGCCGATAATGCCAAAGGTGTACTTGTAGCGCATGACTACGTCGAGGTTCTTAACCAACGCGAGCGTTCCCACCATCAGGGCCACCGAGACAAACAGGATGATGAGCTGTGAGATGGCGAGAGCGGGGGCGAGACGCGTCACGAACGTGATGCCGATGCCCGAAAGCACAAAGACAATGGGCAGGATGGCGGGGTCGGCACCGGGCGCCAAGATGCGCACGGCAATGTGGGCCGCGGCGAAGGCGGCAAAGAGGCCGATCGGCACGGCGAGCGTCTCAAAGGAAATCGTGGCACCCGCGGTGAGCACGTACATCGCATAGAGCAGGATGACGGGGAACGCCGAGGCGATGAGCAAGAGCAGTTCGGTGTTGCGGCGACTCATAAGCGGCACTCCCTTTCTAATTCTTATCGGAGGCTTCGGCCTCGGCTGACTGTTCGGCGGTTTTCTCGGAATCTGACTCGGAGGTGGATTTCTGATCGGTGTTGTCGCGAATCGTTTGCGCGTCAATCACCTGACGGGTCTGCTCCTCGTCAATCTGATGGCGGTACTTGGAAATGGTGTCCTGCGCATCGTCGACACTCGTTTGCGTAATGCCTGCCTTCAGGCGGTTTTGCGTGTCTTCGGGCAGGTCGGACAGTTTGATGCTGGTTTCGCTCTCGAGCCAGTGGAGCTCGACCCCGAGTGTCTTGCCGGGCAGGCCGCGCCAGACGGCGACATTGCCGTGGTAGGTTCCCAAGTAATAGGAGCCGGTGATGCCCGTGTATGCCCAGATGCCTGCTACCAGCACAAAGACAAGGGCCAAGATGGCGGCGATGGTGACATTGCGGCGTCGGACGCGTTTTGCCTCGCGCATGACGCCGTCGTCGACCAGGTCGACGACCACCACGGTCACATTGTCGTGGCCTCCGGCGGCGAGCGCCGCGTCCACCAGGTTGTCGACACAGATCTGTGCGGTCGAGGACTGCGTAGCGATATTCTCGATATCGCTATCGGGAATCATGCTCGAAAGACCGTCGGAGCACAGAATCAGGCGGTCGCCTTCCTCGATGTGCAGGGTAAAGTGGTCGGCATACATGGCGGGATCCGAGCCCAGCGCGCGGGTGATGACCGAGCGGTTGGGGTGGACGCGGGCCTCGTCGGCCGTAATCTCGCCGGCATCCACGAGCTCCTCCACGTAGGAGTGGTCGCGGGTCACGCGGATGAGCGTACCCTCGTGGAGCAGGTAGGCGCGCGAGTCGCCCACGTGGGCGATGGCGAGCGTGTCGTTTTCGATGTAGGCGCAGGTGGCCGTGCATCCCATGCCGGGTTTGCCCAGGCCGTTGAGGGCGGCCTCGATCACGGCGGCGTTGGCGGCCTCGACGGCTGCGGCCAGGCGCGCGGCGTCGGC
>CALHWR010000006.1 GCA_938036665.1 uncultured Collinsella sp.
TGCATTAACGACGGGTCGACCGACAACTCGCCGGCGATTATCCGCGAGTATATGGAGCGCGATGGGCGCGTCAAGATGATCGACAAGGCCAACAGCGGCTACGGCGACTCGATGAACCACGGTCTGGAGATGGCGCGTGGCAAGTACGTTGGCATCTTGGAGTCCGATGACTTTATGGCGCCCGACGCACTCGAAAAGCTTGTCTCGGCCGCCGATAGCAATAATGCCGACTTTGCGAAGGCGAACTTTGATTTCTACTGGTCTAAGCCCGAGGAGCGCCGTTCGCTGCACGAGATGTTTAAGGCAAGGGATTGTGGCAAACCGGTGCATCCCAGCAATACGACGCAGTTCTTTAAGCAAAAACCGTCGATTTGGTCGGCCGTGTACCGTCGTGATTTTCTTGAGCGCAACGGTATCAAGTTCCTGCCGACTCCGGGGGCATCCTTTCAGGACACGTCATTCGCCTTTAAGGTGATCGCGTGCGCCGATAAGGCTGTTTACCTGCATGATGCCGTGTTGTCGTATCGCCAGGACAACGAGAATTCCTCGGTCAATTCTTCGGCTAAGGTCTTTTGCGTCAATACCGAGTATGCCGAGATTGAGCGTTGGATTCGAGAGGATTATGCCCGCGACCACGCAGGTGATGACGTCGCGCGCATGCTCAAGTTCAATCAGCTCATTAAGTACGATTCGTATATGTGGAACTATGTGCGCTTGGCGCCTAAGTTCTATAAGGAGTTCCTGGTGCAGATGGCCAAGGAATTTCAGGCGGCCTTGGACGCGGGGGAGTTTTCGCTTGACGATCTCAAGCCGTGGAAGCGCGCGAATCTCGCTGCCATCCTCAAAGATCCTGAGGGCTGGGTTGACGAGCATCCGAGCTTTGCGACGGATGGTGCCTTGGGGCGTGCTAAGTATTACGCCTCGGTTGGAGGCCCAGGCGTGGTCGCCGCCTTCCTCATCGAATCGCTGAGGGGGTAGGTCGGCATGGGAGAGGCCTCGGGTCCTAAAGCTACCATTGTCGTCCCCGTTTACAACTCTGCGCGCTCCATTCAGCGATGCCTCGATTCGCTGCTGGCTCAGTCCGAGCGCTCGATTCAGGTTGTCTGCGTCAACGACGGTTCGACTGATGATTCGTTGAACGTGTTGCGCCAGATCGCGCAGGCCGACGATCGCGTACTGGTGATTGACCAGGAAAACGCGGGCGTCTCGTGTGCTCGAAATGCCGGTATCGATGCCGCCGAGGGCGAGACCGTCTTTTTTGTGGACGCCGACGATTACATCGATGTCCAGACGGTCGAGCGTGTGCTGCATGCCATGGAGTCTGCAGATGCCGAGGCCGCCGTTTTTGGCGGCGTCTGTGAACCTGCCGATGCTGCCCCCAAACGCGTCCATCAACTCATGAGCCCCAAAGCTGGTACCTTCGGCGCCCGTGATTCCCAACTGCTGTTCCATTCGAATGCGCAGCCCTATGCCTGCCGTGCGGCTTTTTCGCGCGAGCTGCTTAATCGCGAAGGCATTCGCTTCGCCCCCGGTTTGGCTTTGGGCGAGGACGTCGTCTTCCAATTTGCGGCTTATGCGCTTGCCCGCAAGACCGTTGTCATGCCGGACAAGTTCTACCACTACGTGATGGAGAGCGAATCGGCGACGCACGAGTTCAACAGTGCCGAGGCTCGCGCCAAAAAGCTTGACGCCCACATGAGGATGCTCGAGGAGGTCTTGGAGGACTGGTCGGCCTACGGTCTTTTGGACCTGTGTCCCGGTGAGCTGATAACTTGGTTTTTGGACCTCATTGTGTTCGACCTGGCGCGCTTGGATGCCGATGACTTCCATCGCGTGGCGGCTCGCGTCAACATGGATCTCACGACGTTTTTGGGAACGGAGTGGGCGGATATGCCTGCTAAGGGCGCCGTTCGCCGTGTTGCCCACAAGCTCGTTGCGGCGACCACGGGCGTTTCGATGGCAGACGCCACGCTGTTTTATCTTTCGACTCGCGGTCTCAAAGCCTGCCTGGAGCGCTTTCTCTAATTCCAAGCGCTGCCGCCCGCCGCAACTCGGCTGCTAAAATAACCCTGTTACACGCTATTCAACAGGAGGTTCTCTTGCAGAACTCTGATACCCCTAAAGTTTCGCTGCTTGTTCCCATCTGCAATGTTGAGCGCTACCTGCGCGAGTGCCTCGATTCCGCCGTGGCGCAGACGCTCAAGGACATCGAGATCATCTGCATCAACGACGGCTCCACCGATAGCTCGCCAGATATCATCCGCGAGTACATGGAGCGCGACCCCCGTGTAAAGATGATCGACAAGGCCAACAGCGGCTACGGCGACTCGATGAACCGCGGCCTGGAGATGGCGCGCGGCGAGTACGTGGGCATCCTTGAGTCCGACGACTTTATGTTTGAGGATTCGCTCCAAAAGCTGGTCGCCAAGGCCGATGCCGAGCATGCCGATGTGGTAAAGGGCGACTTTTACCTGTATTGGTCCACGCCCAGCGAGCGCCGTGAGCTGTTTGGGATCATCGACGAGCATATGACGGGCGCCGCGTATCGCCCCGTCGATCGTCCGGGCATCTTCTACCGCAAACCTTCCATTTGGTCGGCTATCTATCGGCGCGAGTTCCTCAACGACAATCAGATTCGGTTCCTTCCCACGCCGGGTGCTTCGTATCAGGATGCGGGTTTTAACTTTAAGGTCTGGGCATGCGCCGAGCGTGCCGCGTTTATCGCGGACCCCATTTTGTGCTATCGCCAGGATAACGAGAAGAGCTCTGTTAATTCGCCCAACAAGGTGTTTTGCGTGTGCGACGAATATGCCGAGATGCAGCGCTTTTTGGATGAACGCCCCGGGCTTAAGGCTCAGCTTCAGGGCATTTTAATGCGCATGAAGGTCGATACGTACCGTTGGAATGATGAGCGCCTGGTCGATGAACTGCGCGAGCAGTTTTGGGAGAAGGCCTCTCCCGAGCTCAAGGCCGACTGGGATGCCGGTCGCTTTGACCTGTCGCTGTTCGATCCGCGTGGCGAGACCGACTTGCGCCTGATGGTCAAGTCGCCCCGCGCCTATATTGATTCGCGCTTTGGCTTTAAAAAGCCGGGCAAGATCAATACGTTTAAGCACTACTTTAAGATTGGCGGGCTGCCGCTGGTCTGGCGCGTGCTGACGTATCAGCGCACCTACGGTGATAATCCGCACCCCGATGACGTTCCGGTCGCACAGTAGGAGCACTTGACTATGGCTACCCCCAAGATTTCCGTTGTCGTTCCCATCTATAACGTGGAGGAGTGCCTGGCCTGGTGCCTGGACTCCCTGCTTGCGCAGGACATGCCCGATTGGGAAGGCGTGCTGGTCAACGACGGCTCGCCGGACGGTTCGCGCGATATTGCGGCTGCCTATTGCGAAAAGGACGCGCGCTTTAAGCTTGTCGATAAGCCCAACGGTGGCCTGTCGAGCGCGCGCAATGCAGGTATCGCCGCGTCCACGGCTCCTATCATCGCGTTCTTAGATTCCGACGATCGCTTTACGCCCGATGCATGCCGCGTGATCGTCGATGCCTTTGAGCGCGAGGGCTGCGACGTTTTGACCTTTGGCGCGAATCCGTATCCGCTGGAGGCGGGGTATCCGTGGCTTAACTATGTGCTGAGCCCGCGTGATGTGTCGTTTGTGGGCTATAGCTCCGACCTGCTGTTTAAGGAAGCGTCTCGCCCCTTTGCATGGCGTACCGCCTGCAAGCGCGAGTTTTTGCTGGGCAACGGGATCGTGTTTGACGAAACCGTTAAATATGGCGAGGATCAGGTCTTCGATTTTGCCGTGTACGGTCGCTCGCGCAAGACCGCGCTTATCTCGAACAAGCTGTATGACTACCGCGTGGCGCGCAAGGGTTCGCTCATGGACACCATGCGCTACGACGACGAGACACGTCTGCTGAAGCACGTGAAGATTTACTCCGCGGTGCTGGCTGACTGGCAGCGCGACGGTCTCGATGTCCGGCATGCCGATGACCTGGCATATTTCCTGTGCGATCTGGTGCTGTACGACGCGCTCAGGTTGCGGCAAGGTGTTTGCTGCCGTCGCCGCGGCTCTTGCCGGTTCTGCCGTGGGCAGCGATGCTGTGCTCGCACAATGCGCTCCTTCTGTTTCTGCTATGGTGCGTGCGGCGCTTACCAGCAAGGCCCCCAATGCCCGTGAGTGCAAAAAGCTCATGTTCGATTACGACGTCTTGAGGTTTGGGCGTCTGGGTGCCTGCAAGCGCATGGCAGCGAACGCCCTGGGAAAGCGAGAAGTGTAGATGAGTATCAAGCGTTTGGCACTTTGCCGCAGTCAGGGCCGTCTGTTTGTGCTGCTTCGTTTTGCCGGTCAGGATGTCGCCGCGCTTATTGAGCGGGAGGGTTCTCAAGCGTTTGCCCATGCGACGACGAGCGGTTCTTCTGTGCCGTCGCTGGCGTTCCCGGTCGATCATGGCCGTGTACTGGCGCTTTGCCCTTCCGTTTCCGATTACGAGCGCGAGCTCGCCGTCTTGGTGCTTCCCTTTTTGGACGGCTCTACGATTGACGTCACATTTGCATCCGGTGACCAAAGGTTGGGCTCCATTCGCCTCGATAGCCGCGTGGCCAAGCTGGAATCCAAGATTAACTACAAAGCTAAGCCTGCGCTGTGTGCGCTTATCCGCGATGCGCAGCGTGGCGAACACTGCGGCCTCTACGAGATCGATGCCATTCGCTATTTGCCGGCAGACGCCGGCGCGGTGTGGCGCTATGAGGTTACCTGGGCGGGAGACCCCCAGTGCGCACCTGAGCTCCAGATCTTCGATACGCATATGAATGCCATCGATGTCACCGTGCATGTGTTCGAATCGCAGGTCAATGTGCCGCAGCAGAACGGATGCCGTGTCAATAAAACGTATCTGAGCGTAGAGATGCCTCAGGATATACGAGATTTTGTCGCGATTGTGAGCGATCCCACAGAGCGGATCCAGAACGGGTTTTGCGCTATGGATGGTCGCCTGTACAACGGCATGGTCGACGATAGCTGGAACCGCATGAAGGACGCGCGTGCAGACGACGCAGCTTATCGGCGTTGGTTTGAGCAACATCGCGCAAAGCCGGCCGATTTGGTGTGCCAGCGTGTCGCTTCGGCGGCCTTTGCCTATAGGCCGCTTGTGAGCATTGTGGTGCCGTGCTACAAGACTGATCGGGTCTACCTGCGCGAGCTGCTGGACTCGGTGCTAGCCCAGAGCTATGACAACTGGGAATTGCTCCTTATGGACGCCTCGCCCGAATGGGACGCGGTGGCCGCCCTTGCGGCAGGCGCTCACGACGAGCGCGTTCGTCGCATCGAGCTTCCCGGCAACGGCGGCATTGTGCTCAACACCAACGCTGGTATTGAGCAAGCGACGGGCGACTACATCGCGTTCTTGGACCACGATGACATCCTGGAACCGGACGCGTTATTCCACTATGTTGCCGCGCTGAACAAGGTTGCCGAGGGCGAGCGTCCCCAGGTCCTGTTCTGCGACGAGGACATGTTCCAGAAAACGGGGGAGTGGGGCCAGCCGGTCTTTAAGACGCGGCTCAACGTCGACCTGCTCTATAGCCATAACTGCGTGACGCATTTTCTGATGGTGGAGAAGGCACTTATCGATCGCATTGGCATGTCTCCGGAAGATGTTGCGGGTGCCCAGGACTACGACCTGACGCTCCGCTGCCTTGCGGCGGGCGCACGGTTTGAACATGTTGCGCACGTGCTGTATCACTGGCGCGTGCATCCGGGATCGACCGCCGATGGTTCTGCCGATAGCAAGCCGTATGCCATCGAGGCCGGGCGCCTTGCGCTGCAGCGCCACTTTGATTCGTTGGGCGTTCACGGGACGGTCGAGGAGACCGAGACGCCGTTTGTCTACCGCATGCGCTATGCGCTGCCGGAGCCTGCGCCGCTGGTGAGCATTGTGATTCCCACCAAGGATCACATTGAGACGCTCGACGCCTGTGTAATGTCGATCGCCCAGAGAGTCACGTATGCCAATTACGAGATTGTCTTTGTGGAGAACAAC
>CALHWR010000007.1 GCA_938036665.1 uncultured Collinsella sp.
CACGCGCGGCAGCGACCATACGGTCCTTAATGCCCTCGACGAGTTTGCTCATCTGTCTCTCCTCTTAGTTATGGGACTCAACGGACACGGCGGTGTCGACCGCGTCTTCGAGCTGCAAGTTCAATAGCTTCATGCCGTATTCCGGCACGTTGATATCGATGGGTTGGCCATACAAGTCGCCGGGACGCACAAAGGCGATAACCGTCATAATGCGCGCCATGGCCTCGGGCGATTCGGTGAGCCCGCGCTCATACCAGCGTTGGAGCAGACCGACCTCGGCACTCACGACGAAGGTGACGTAGTAGTCAAAGAACGTACCCAGCGCCAGGCCCAAAATACCCGTCTGCGCACGCGGCACCACGGCCTCACGCGCGGTGTCGATAATCTTTTTAATGAAGGCTTGATCGCCGCCCGGGCCCAGCAGCGATCCGATCAGATCGCGGTTGGCCGCAAGATAGCGCAGCAGCTCAACCGAACCAGGTGCTGGCTCGAGCTCATCGATATTGTGATAGAGATCGGGCAGCTGAGCTGCGGTGATGAGCTCAATGCGCTCACGAATCTCGGCCAGCAAGCCGTCCTCGATTTGATTGATAAAGTCGGGGATATCGCGGTAGTGCGAATAGAACGTGCGGCGCGTAAGGCCAGCGCGCTCGGTGAGCGACGCGACATTAATGCGCGAAAGGTCGCCGCTTTCGGCAAGCTCGCTGGCAAGTGCCTGGCGAAGGGCACGCTGCGAGCGAAGGGACCGGCGATCGCATTTCTCGAGCTGGGACAAGCGTCCTCCTTGTTACTCAGCCTGTGCGCTATTGCACAGTGCGAGTATTATTGCACACCGTGTGTACCAACACGTAAAGGCAATATTTAGATTGTGGCAAAGGGACTGTCCCTTTGTCACATTATTCGATGACGGTGCGGGAATTCTGCTTGCGCATGGTGGCGAGCATGTGTTTGGGGACGGCGTGGACCATGCAGCTGCCGATAGTTGCGCTCGCAGCAGCCTTAGCTGCATCGCTAGCGTTTTTGGTCGCATAGCTGTGGCGGAAACGCTTGAGCATGGCGATGTCGTTGCCGCCGTCGCCGTAGACCGCGACCTCGTCCTCGGCAATACCGTAGTAGCCCGCCAGCCAGGCCACACTCTCGCCCTTGTTGCACGCCACGTCCGTGATCTCGAACATCACCGGATCGAACGGCGCGTTGACCACATGGTCCGAGCGTTCGGCAAGATAGGCCTTAAGGTCACGCTCCAGCTCGGGCGAGGTCACGCGACAATTGATCTTGCATACATCGTGGCGCAGGATGTCACCGATCGACTGGTCGAAATACTGCTCCTCGTGATACCCACCGCGCGCACGCATGCCGCGCATCACAATACGCTTGATGGGGCTGTCCTTTTTAAAGCCCGCCTGATGCATCTCGAACGAACCGCTCGAGTACATGCCATCGGGCGTGGAACAATCAAAGCAAATGTCCGGGAACGCCTTGAGCAGTTCCTCAGTGACCTGCGGATCGATGGTCCAAGTCTTGAGCACCTCGCCATGGCTGTCGCGCACGATGGATCCATTGGAGCAGCAGGCGTCAAGCGCCAGGCCCGTAAAGCCATGCTCGCCGATCGGCAACGTCGATCGTCCAGTCGCGGGAACCACGTGCAGGCCAGCCTCAGTCAGCTCGCGAATGGCGCGGCGGATGGTCCCATCCGCCTCGTGCAGGGCGTTCAGCAGCGTTCCGTCTAAGTCACTCGCGAACATCTTGATCATGGACATGCCTCTCCTTCGTCTGCCCGATATTGTAGACGAAGGAGAGGCATGTCCAAACAATGCCGTCCCGGCGCGGCGTACCACCGCCTTCACAAATTCACGGTGCCCCAGCGCGTTAAGACAATCGCCGCAATCGATTTTTCAGCCGATAAAACAGAGCCGTCATCAACGTCAGCACCGCCAACATGGCTGCGAATACAATCGCCGGTGTCCATCGATCATATGCAGCCCCGTACGTCAATTGGCCGATAGGCGTTGCGCAGGAAAGGACCATGTAAACGACCGAAAGCACTTTTCCGCAGAGCTCAGTCGGCGCTGCCCGCTGAACAAACGCGATGATTTCAACCGACGCAATGCTTGCCCACACCATGACCCATGCCGAACCAACTGCAAACACGGCGAACGCACATACATCAGTGCCGCACAATAGCGCGACAATGATCGGCGCGACTCCAAAACAGATCATCGCAACATATCGACATATGCCATTGAAAGAAAAGCGATGCGGCCAAATGCCGACCAAGCCACTGCCGGTAAGACCACCCAAGCCCAGAGCAACCTCAACTATCCCAACGCAGGACGATTGCATGCCGAGATGCTTTGTAACAATAATGGGAGCGCCAATCGTTAGCCCAACCAACGCAAGGTTCAAAACGGCCGCAAGCAAAATCACAGCGACCAATGATGCATTTTGCAACAGATACCGAATCGACTCCCGAAAATCGTTTCGGCATGTCGTGCGAGTCGCGCCGTCTCCCATCGTTTCAGATGAGGCATTTTGCTTGAGTACGCCACCAAACAACAGAGCTGAAATCGCAAACGTTACCGACGCGATTGTGCAAAGAGCATCGATGCCAAAGCACCCATAGACTGCCGTCCCGACCACAGGACCCAAGATATTGCTCACCATGGTCACCTGCGAAACCAATGCAGTGGCCCGCTCAACCTTCTTTTCACCCGCCATGCGCACCGTCTCAATTTGGAGCATTGGCTTTAGCAGCGATTGAACACCATATTGAACACAAAGTATCGCTACTACGACGACCGCAAGAGGCAACGAGCGCTTCATGGGGATAGACAGCAGTGATGCAGTCATCAGAGCAATGCCGAGGGCCACGAGGACCTCGCGATGTCTTCCCCTATCCGCCAAGATTCCGCCAGCCGGAGTTGCAAGTACGCCGGGTATGAACGCTATCGCCGCGACGACGCCATATAACGTTGACGATCCACTGCGATCGAACAAGTAAAGTGGATACGCAAAGCACAGCGCCGACAGCATCGAATACGTGCACAGCTGCGCAACCAGAAGTTCCGCGAGCCTGATTGACCGCACTGTTTTTGATTTCAACGAGACACCGACGTCTCTCAGCCCAGCCATAAGCCCACCCCCTATACATACCACTAGTATGTATTTAATGACTTGAAAAGGGCAGCCGTGGCTACCCTCACAAATCAATTACATACCGTTGGTATCTATATTACCACCCGGCGCAGTCCCATACGTCCCAAATCTGCGCCGTTGTCTGGAGCACTTCCTCGCCCAAATCGAGTCCCACCGCAGAGGCCATCTGCGCCAAACATTGAGCGCGAGCGAGCATTCGATCCTTGGGTTCAAGCGGACGAAACAGTGGCAGCAACCAGAGATTCGCCAGCAACGATACGGCCTCTGCCGCTTCGCGCGGGCATTCGCACGCAATGGATCCGTCGGCGATGCCCTCCTCGATCACTGGCAAGAGACAGCCATCGGCCGACTCGTCAAATGAGCCCTGGTACTGCATCGCCAGTAGGCGCGAGCTTTTTACCGGATCTGCTGCAGGACGCATACGTGCCCATAGCTCAATTTGTGGAACAACGGACTCGGGAGCGTACAGTCGCTTGAGCTTTTGGGCTCCGGTCATATTACCGACGCCAAGCATCGAGTGGCGGCGCTCAACAATCGGAGTCATCGCCCGATCAAACGCGGCGTTGAAAATCTCTTCTTTGCTCTTGAAGTGATGATAGACAGCGCCCTTGGTCATACCATCGAGACGGTCAACGATATCTTGAATGCTCGTCCCCTCATAACCCTGTGCGCAGAATAGCTCCAGTGCCGCGTCGAGAATCTTCGCGACCGTCTCCTCGGGATATTTATTGCGACCCATAATCCGCCCATCCGCAACGCAAGCCTTGTGCCTCATTGCAGCATTTTAACGTTGCGGATGGCAGACGGTCGATTCTACACCGCGGCGGGGCCGTGTTCGCCGGTACGGATGCGGATAACATCCTCGACCGGCTCGACCCAAATCTTGCCGTCTCCAACGGCACCGGTGCGGGCGGCGTTGCAGATGATGTCGACAATGCCATCGACATGTTCATCAGCGCAGATAAGGGTGAACTGCACCTTAGGGATCGTGTTGACAAGCAACTCGTTGCCGCGCACGTATTCCTTCCAGCCATGCTGTGCGCCGCAGCCCTGCACCTGGTTGATAGTCATGCCGCGAACATCAGCAGCAAACAGCGCGTCTTTAAGAACCTCAAGCTTCTCAGCACGAACGATTGCCGTGATCTTCTTCATAGTGAATTCCTCTCTTTAAGAGTTGGTCTGACAGAACGTTTGAAACTGTTAGTCCAGACCACTAAACGAAGGATAGGCGCTCTCGCCGTGCTGACTCGCATCCAGGCCCAGTGCCTCGTCGGCCTCGTCCACGCGCAGGCTACCGTGGAACAGCGCCTTGACCACCGCGGCGATCACCAAGTCGAGCATCAGCACAATAACGACCGTCACCACAATGCCCAGAACCTGCGAGACAAGCAGCGACACGTCGCCCGTGTAGAACAGGCCGCCCTTACCGGTCCACGAGAGCTCCGGCACGCAGAACAGGCCCGTGAGCACACCGCCCAAGATGCCGCCGATACCGTGGCAACCGAACGCGTCGAGCGCATCGTCGTAGCCGAACTTGGTCTTAAGATGGCTGATGGCCAGATAGCAGACGGGCGATACGATCAGGCCCATGACCAGCGCCGCCCACGGCTCGACAAAGCCCGCACCCGGCGTAACCACCACAAGGCCCGCAACCAAACCGGTGCTAGCACCCACCAGCGTGGGACGACCGGTGTGCACGCGCTCGACGACAAGCCACGAGACCATGCCCGCCGCGCTGGCCGTCACGGTGTTGAGGATGGCGAGTGCCGCCACGGCGTCGGCCTTAAACTCGCTGCCGCCGTTAAAGCCAAACCAACCAAACCAAAGTAGACCGGCGCCCAGCGCCACAAACGGCACGTTATGCGGACGGTAGCTCACCATGCCAAAGCCGCGACGACGGCCGAGCATTAAGCAGAGAATCAGGCCCGTGAGACCGGACGAAATGTGTACCACGTCGCCGCCGGCAAAGTCGAGCGCGCCGATGATGTCGCCGATAAAGGAACCATCGCCGCCCCAAACCATGTGGGCGAGCGGCGCATAGACCACGAGCAGCCAAATGCCCAGGAAGGCCGTCATGGCACCAAACTTAACGCGGCCTGCCAGACTGCCCGTAACGATAGCGGCGGTGATCATGGCAAACGCCATCTGGAAGGCGATGTTGATGATCTGAGGGTAGACGGCACCATCCGCAGCATTGCCCTCGGCCGCCTGCAGCACCTGGTTGAGCACCGGCAGGCACAGCAACTGGTCAAAGCCGCCAATAAACGGGCTAGAACCGTCGCCACCGTAGGCCAGCGACCAGCCGGCAACAATCCACAGCACACCAACCAGGCCAATGGCGCCAAAGCACATAAGCATGGTGTTGATGACATTTTTGCGCCTGGACAGGCCGCCATAGAAAAACGCCAGACCCGGTGTCATTAAAAACACGAGCATGGTGCAGATGAGCATAAACGTTGTCGATCCCGTATCGTACATTCGCTCCCCCTTGGTCGCATGAACGTTGTCGGCGCTCATGATGCGGCCGAGGGGCAACTGGTGTAGACCAGATACGGCGTTGTTAAACGCTGCGTTGTCGAATGGAAACGGCACCGCAATCTTGGAAACGGCGCGGCAACGGACGCGAAACGAACGGGAAACGTGCGAACGAGAAGGGCGCGCTTGGCTCCGCTCTGGCTAGCGCCGGAACAGCTCGCGGGCTCGGTCGCGGAGGTCGGTAGCTCGAATGACACCCTCGTAACGATTGATGCGCAGACGCGGGAAGGCGTTAAAGAAGCGTAGGTCGCGGCGGCTGAGTGACACGCTCGGTACCGGGCGGCTCATGCGCTTGCCGGCAAGGCGACGACCGAGCGACGGACGCGGCATACTCGGCGCGGCATCGGCCACGCGGCGGGC
>CALHWR010000008.1 GCA_938036665.1 uncultured Collinsella sp.
AGGTCGCCAATCGAAATCGTCGGCGGGGTCGGAGGGCCCTTCGTTTACATACTCGCCAAGGCTATTCGTCTTCTTGCTGCGGGTGCCTGGGCCGGAATTGAGTTGCGGTGAAATAGTTCCCGCTTAGCCCGCAAATGGCTGAATCTAGAAACTATTCCACCGCAACTTACTGAGTGGGGACTCTTGGCTGCTACTTGCACTGACATTTGTCCTAAAATGGCTGGTCGCTAGGGGTTGCTACCGGTAGTTGCGGTAGGGTTGGGGCAGATTCTAACTAGAAATGGTGGTCGCTACCGGCTGTTCTCGGCATACTCGGCTCATTCGATTCGACCATCAAACGAAAGGAACCACCATGGATCTTGCGATGGCACAGCGCCTCGTCGATCGCCGCAAGGCTGCCGGGCTTTCTCAGGAGGCGCTTGCCGCCCAGCTGGGTGTGAGTCGTCAGGCTGTCAGTAAATGGGAGCGCAGCGAGTCCTCGCCCGATACCGATAACCTTATTGCGCTCGCCGCGCTGTATGGCGTGTCGCTGGATGAGCTGCTGTATGGGGAGGCGGCCAACGATGCCGACGACCTGGAGGACGGTAGCGCCGACACCGAGACGGCGGATGTGGCTGACGAGGCTGAGGATTCTGCCGAGCACGCCGATTGCGGCGACAAACCACTTGTCGACATTTCCCTCGCGCGCGGTATCCACGTCATTGATCCCAATAAGGGCGAGGAAGTCCATGTTGGTTGGAGCGGCATCCATGTGACCAACGAGCGCAAGGGCGAAGAGGTGCATGTGGGGCCGGGCGGCGTGCATATCGATACGCTTGAGGACGATGGACATAGCGTGCGCACCAATGACGATGGCACCGTCACCATCGACGGCGAGACGTTTTCCAGCTGGAAGGAAGCACACGACAAGCTCGACCATCATGGCAAGCATTTCCACACCAAGGTCGGACGTGCATGGAACAAATTCCCCTTCCCCGCACTTGTCACTCTCGCCTATCTGGTGCTCGGCATTGTCTACGGCACATGGGCCACGGGACTCTTCCTCGTCTTTTTGGTTCCCGTTTACTACGCGATTGGTGACTTCATCGATCGGCGCCACCTGTCTAAGCTGATCGAGGCCATCTACCCGGCAGCCGCCATCGCTTGGTTCCTCTACATGTGGCTCTGTTTGGGACAGCCCCATCCTGCATGGATCATCCTCATCACGATTCCCGTCATAAAGGCGCTCATGCGCTGGTGCCGCAAACAATGGAAGCACCGCAAACAGGCCTAACACGCTCCGACCCACCAGCACCCAACCGCCCCCGCCCTTCTCCTAAGTTGCGGTGAGATAGGGACTGTTTTGAAGCTCCAAAGCGCCAAACAGTCCGTATATCACCGCAACTTACAAACAACTGGGTCAGTTCCGGCACGGAGATTAGCATTGAGCTGACCGCGCGCCAAGAAAAGGGCCTATTTACTACGTTTAACTCGAGAGGGCCGACCATACCCGCCTTTTCCGAAAGCTGGCAAGCCCTCTACCTGCGGTTTTAATTTCATAACCTTTGTCACGGTCGAGGGTGTGGTAGCAAACGTAGTAGATAGGCCCATTTTGTGGCATACGACCCATACAAGCCCAATCTCGAAGGCCAAAGAGAGCCTCTCATCCACGCCTGCGAGCGAAAACCAAATAGAATGAAAGGCAAATGGAAAGCCCGTTTGACGGGGCAAACGCCGGGCCACCTAATGGTTGTCCGGCGTTTGCCCAGATAAAACCTGCCAAAATAAACCTGTCCCTTTTTGGCAGGTTACTCGGCGCTCTTGAGGGCGCCGACCATGTCGATCTTGTTGAGGGTGCGATTGGTAGCGAGGTTGACGATAAACGTAAAGGCAAAGGCCAGCAGAACGGACAGCACGTAGCTCAGCGGCTCGACCTCAACGTCAAAGTACAATGACGGCATCTGCAAAATGTACGTAAAACTCTCGGCCAGCAAGCCGCCCAGCGGAACGCCCAGCGCGGCTCCGATCGCCGTAAGAATCAACGTCTCCTTGTTGACGTAATGGTGCACCTCGCCACGACGGAAGCCCAGCACCTTAATAGTCGCCAGCTCGCGTTCGCGCTCCGAGATGTTGGTGTTAGACAACGTAAATACCACCACAAACGACAGGCACGCCGCCATAAAGGTCACAAGCACCACGACCGAATTGATAATCGTAAAGTTTGCCTCATAGTTTTCCCAATGCTCGGCGGTGCTCGACAGCGTAATCCAACCATCGCTCTTAAGACGGTTGGTAAACGCAATCTGGTCAGCCGACGAACCCTTAAGCAGCACAAAGACGCCGTTAAGGCGTGCACTTCGACCGAACGCGCGCTCATAGGTGCTCTGCGTCATGTAAAGCGTGTTGCCTAGATAGTTGAGCGAGATGTCGCTGACTTTGACCTTGGCAACATTGAGCGACGAATCCTGGACGTGCGCCGTATCGCCCGGCTGAATCCCCAGTACCAGCTGTGAACTCTTGCTCAGATACACGTCTCCGTCACGCAAAGACAGCGGCTCTTTGGACTCATCCTCAAGGCGAACATAGTCGTCCAGATCGTTCGTGCGGTCATCGGGCACCACGATCAGCTGCACGGTCTCGCTCTTTCCGCCGAATGTAAAGGTGACGTTGTCGGTCATAATCGGCAGGGTCGAGGTCACGGTCACGTTGGAATCATTGGCCGCGTTGCGCTCGTCCAACGCCGCGCACGTCTGCGAAAAATCGTCGGGATTGGCGACCGCCAGCAAGTCATAGCGCGTGATATGCCCGTACTGCTTGGGCGAAAGCGCCACCGACGTGTCACGGATGCCCATACCGCAGATCACGAGCGCTGTGCAGCCGGCAATTCCGAAGATGGTCATAAAGGCGCGCTTTTTATAGCGGAATAGGTTGCGTGCAGCGACCTTGTTCAAAAAGCCCATGCGGCGCCAGATAAAGCCGATACGCTCAAGCAAGATGCGCGAGCCGGCGCGCGGAGCCTTGGGGCGCATGAGCGAGGCCGGGGTCTCGGCCATCTCGTGGCGGCAGGCGATAATTGTGGCGCCCACCACGCCCACGGCAAACAGTGCCACCGAGACGATTGAGGACACAATGTCGTACGAAAGCAACATCTGGGGCAGCGAGTACATGTCGTCGAACACCGTAAACAGGAACAGCGGCAGGCCCACAAATCCGATGATATTGCCGAGCACGCCGCCGATCAGGCACGCCCACAGCGAGTAGTCCACGTATTTGGACAGAATGCGCCCGCGCGAATAACCGAGCGCCTTATACAGGCCGATGAGCGTGCGTTCCTCCTCGACCATACGCGTGGCGGTGGTAAGGCTGATGAGCACGGCGACGATAAAGAAGATGAACGGGAAGACCGTGGCGATGGCCTCGATCGAGGAGCTGTCGCTCTCGACGCTCGAGTAGCTCGCGATGTTGCCACGGTCCTGGATGTACCAGGTGCATTCGCCAAGGTCGGAAATCTCGGCGCGGGCATCGGCGAATTGCTGGTCGGCGGCGGCGCGGCGCTGGTCCAAATCGGCCTGAGCCTGGGCGCGCTCCTCGCTGCCCTCGGCCATACGGTTGATGTTGTCCTGTTCAATCCCAAAGACCATGTTCGCTTGACGCTCGGCCGCGTCCAAGCTCGCCGGCGTATCGGCCGTCAGTTCCTGGGCACGCGCTTTTTCGCGCTCGTCACGAATCTTCTCGATATTGCCCTTGACCTCGTTAATCCTTGCCGTATAGGCATCGGAATAGGAGTTGAGGTCCTTGGCTCCCTCGACGATCACGTGGATCGCGGAATAGGACGACGACGTCGCGGCATCCTCACTCACGTAGAACTTGTAGTCCGCGGCCGAGGCGGCACGGAAGGCGTTGACTGTCGAGTCGGAGCTCACATCAGTGGGATCGAGGACCTCAGCCGTAATGGTGTAGTCCCCATCGGCAAACTGGTCCTTGGCGCTTTGGTTCGACGAGCTCGCATCGTTGGCGGCAAAGCTCACCGTATCGCCGATTTTCTTGCCCGAAGCCTTCAAAAAACGTGAGGTCACTGCTACTTCGCCCGAAGTCTCGGGCAGCTCGCCGCATACTAGCACCGGTTGGTCAATATTCTCTTTGGAGAGGCTCTGTACGATGACACGCTCGCGCGTCGTACCCACGGCGGTATAGGCGGTCTCGGTATAGATGCCCTCGGCCGTCTCGACGCCATCGACCTCTTGGATCGCAGCAAGATCGTCATCGGTCAGACCATAGGTCGACTGCACGTTGATGTCATAAACATTCTGCTGGTCAAAGTAAGCGTCGACCGAATCGCACAGATCCTCGCAACCCGCCTTAAGGCCACACATCACGCTCACGCCGAGCGCGGTGATCACGACAATGGACAAGAAGCGTTTGAGGCTGCCGCGAATCGTGCGGTAGACACCGCGGCGAAACACCGTCGGCACCATGTCGTTTGAACTTTGGGCAGTGCGGTAGGTCGTAAAATCCTGCTCGCGCTCCGTGTTCTGCGCGTCGCGGCGTTGGCTGTTTTGGCGGTCCTGATCCATGGGCGCTACCACTCGATCGTCTCGATCGGCACGGGATTTTGCTGGACCGTCTCGCTCTCCACTCGACCACTCTTAAAGCGGATCAGGCGATCGGCCATGGGCGCGAGCGCGGAGTTGTGCGTGATGATGATGACCGTGATGCCCTGCTTGCGACAGGTGTCCTGCAGCAGCTGCAAGATCTGCTTGCCGGTTTTATAGTCGAGCGCGCCCGTGGGCTCGTCGCACAGGAGCAGCTTGGGGTTCTTTGCCAGTGCACGGGCGATGGACACGCGCTGCTGCTCGCCGCCCGAAAGCTGCGCGGGGAAGTTGGCGAGGCGCTCGCCCAGGCCAACCTGGCAAAGCGTTTGCTCGGCATCGAGCGAATCGGGGCAGATTTGCGCCGCGAGCTCGACGTTTTCGAGTGCCGTCAGGTTGGGGACCAGATTGTAGAACTGGAAAACAAAGCCGACATCGGCGCGGCGGTATTCCACGAGCTGCGTCTCGTTGGCGGAGCTCACGTCGCGTCCGTCCACCGTCACGGTGCCGGAAGTTGCCGTGTCCATGCCGCCCAAGATATTGAGCGCCGTGGTTTTACCGGCGCCCGAAGCGCCCAGGATAATGGCAAGCTCGCCACGCTCAACGGTAAAGCTCGCGCCGTCGAGCGCATGAATGCGGGCATCGCCCTCGCCGTATGCTTTGATGACGTCTTTGAATTCAATATAGGCCATCGATTAATTCCCATCTGGTCGGATAACTCTTTAGTATTACCCATTTCGCACCGACCAAAAAGGGACAGGTTTATTTTGGCAGGTTTTATAAGGGGAAACGTACCTCTTTGGGGGCAGCGCGGGACGCGCAGGGGCGGCCGTGCAGATCGGCACAGCCGTCTCACGTGGAATCGACCGACGCCCGCCTTTCCGTGACACCGGCAACTCGTTTTTGCTTGTTGGCATGGCCGCCATTATGACTTGGGACTGAGCACTCAAATTCTCACTCCTCATTGCCACGCTTGCCGCAAGCTATCAGGGTGACGAGATGACGACGCTCGCTGTAGCAGCGCAGCCACACTCTATAAGCGAGGCGTTTGCCAGCAAAAAAGCGCGCGACAGGGTAAGCCCGCCGCGCGCTATCCTATGCGGACTAGTTATTGTTGTTGGTCATCGAGGCCACTGCTGCCGCAAGATTGGAAATGGGCATCGTCTGCAACCAGATGCGACCGGGACCGGTGAGCACGGTGTTGAACACGCCCTCGCCACCAAACATGATGTTTTTGACGCCCTTGACCATTTGAGCGTCGATGCTCACGGTCTCCTCAAAGCCGGCCACGTTGCCGGTATCCACAATCATCTGCTGGCCAGCAGCGAGCTCGTACTCAACCAGGTCGCCGTCGATCTCGGCAAAAGCAACACCCGAGCCCGTGAGCTTCTGCATGATAAAGCCCTCGCCGCCAAAGACGCCGGCCTTTGCCTTCTTGTTAAAGTGAATGCTCAACTCGACGCCACTTTCCGCGGCAAGGAACGAACGCTTCTGCAAAATCCAGCTCTTGCCCGGACCGATCTCGATTGGCACGATGCGGCCGGGGAAGCAGGAGCCAAACGCGATCATGCCATCGCCACGCGCGGTCCAAATGTTTTGGAACAATGCCTCACCCGAAAAAGCCTTGGAGAACATCTTGCCGATGCCACCGCCCGAGGTAGACATTTCCATGTTGGGGGTCATCCAAGCCATGGCGCCGCTTTCGGTGATCATGGATTCGCCATCGCTAAGGTTGCACGTAACAACCGGGAAAGCCCCTCCGCCGATCTCGTACTGCATGACCGTCTCCTTTCCACTCAGGAGCCGAATAACGATGCCTATATTTTAGCAGGTAGAGATGCATATGTTCACACCGCCCATGCCCTCTCCTGCGGACGTTTCCCCAGATAAAACCTGCCAAAATAAACCTGTTCCTTTTTGGCAGGTTTTAAAGGCAAACGGTGAAGGTGATCTGGTTGCCGTGACCGGATACGGTGGCGGCGCCTCCATGGGCCTCGGCGATGGCACGCACCACGGACAGGCCCACGCCCGAGCCACCCGTCTTGGAGCTGCGCGACGCATCCGCACGATAGAAGCGATCGAACAATCGGTCCAGGTCGCCCTCGGGCAGCTCGTCCACGGCGTTCGATACGACAAGCTCGGCGGCGCCCTTGCCTTTGCCGTGCGAAACGGCGCACAGGCTCAGCTCAATCACGCTGCCCTCGCTCGCATAGCGCGTGGCGTTGTCCAGTAGCAACTCAACCACCTGTGCCACCGCCGCGGCATCGGCATGGGTCCGCACGCCGGTCGCAATCGACGTCGACAGGCGTTTACCGCCTGAGACCGCCACCGACTTAAACGGCGCCGCCGCCTTGTTCACCGCCTCCGAAAGATCGATCGACGCCATGGTAAAGCCCGCCGAGCCCTCGTCCATGCGTGCCAAGAACACCAAGCGCTCCGTGAGCGCCGATAATAGCGCACCCGCACTCGCCTTAGTGCTGCCTTAGCAGGTCGATGAGCATATTTAAAAAAGCAAGGTTATAGCTTAGTCGGACTTAAGGAACGGGCGGCTTCACATCTCGCCCTGCAAACAACGCCCGTACAGCGAGCGCGCTTGCCGCATGGGCGTTGCGGCCGCCTGCAGCTTATAGATAGGCACCCTCGAGGCGCAGCAGCCACTCCTTGCGATCCAGTCCACCGGCGTATCCGTTGAGCGATCCGTCGGCCGCGACCACGCGATGGCACGGCACGATAATCGAAATAGGGTTGCGAGCGACCGCAGCCCCCACCGCGCGAGGAGATACAACGGGCGCTTCATTTCCCGGCACACGATGTCGAGCCGCAACACGCTGGGCGATCTCGCCATACGTAGCGACCTCGCCACGCGGGATCGAAAGCAGCTCAAACCAAACCTCACGCTGAAACGCCGTGCCGATCATATGCAACGGCGGCGTAAACCGAGGTTCCTGCCCTGCAAAATAAGCATTCAGCCAAGCCCAGGAACGCTCAAGCACCGAAGAGGCCGCACCATTTGCCGGACTCACCGACGACATGCCACCAGTACCGGAAACCGCATCGACGCCTTCAACATGTTCGGAGTCTTCACGGAGAAGCGTGGAGCCAAAGTGCTCCTGCCCCTCAAACCAAAGCCCCGTCAGACCGCGGCCATCAGCGGCAAGCAGGATTTCGCCCAAAGGCGAAGCAAACGTCGTCGTGACCACCAGCGGCTCCTTTCAAAACTCCGCAACATAATACCGCGAATTGTGCAGACAACCCCCGCAGATACGTCCGGGCGAGCTCGCAATTACTTCAGCGAGGCTGTTTTTCCCAATCAAGCGAAGAAGACGCGGGGCTTCGACGCCAGGGCGGTACCCCCGCCAGCTGAGCTCTAATACTTTTCCCGAGAAGTGAACGAGTAAAAACGAAGTCCCGGAGCATCCACACCTTTAGACCGCAAAACCGCAGGATTCGCGCTGCAAAACCGCAGGAAATAGCGGTCAAAATATGCCAATGCTTCGGGGGTCCAAATAAGGTCCTTCACTTCTCGGGAAAGTATTAGACCTCAATTCGCACCAAGCCCAAAGTCACCCCAGGCAGCAGGCGCGAAGCGCCGAGGCCGCCGCCGGGACTAGGCCCCGCAACAACCACGTGCTCCCATATCAGCCCAGCGGCCCCAACCAACAACGGCCCCATCGCAAGCCGCTCGCAGCAACGTCACCGCAAGCGGGGGCCGGACAGGTCCACCGCTACTCGCAGAGCAGCTTAGCGATCTGGACGGCGTTGGTTGCCGCGCCCTTACGGATTTGGTCGCCGCAGCACCAGAAGGTGATGCCACGTGCGGCCTCGGGGTTCGAGATGTCGCGGCGTACGCGACCGACCCAAATCAGGTCCTGGTCGGAGGTGTCCATCGGCATGGGGAAGCGATCGTGCGCATCCTCGGCACTCATGTCGTCAACCAGCTTGACGCCGGGAGCGGCAGCCAGCGCAGCACGGGCCTCCTCGACCGTAATATCGCGCTCAAACTCGAGCGTAATGCTCTCGGAGTGCGAGCGCAGCACCGGCACGCGCACGCAGGTGCAATTCACGCGCAGCTCGGGCAGATGCATGATTTTGCGGCCCTCGTTCTGCAGTTTCATCTCCTCGGAGGTAAAGCCCTCCTCCTTGACGCCGCCAATCTGCGGAATCAGGTTGCTCGCGAGCTGGGCGGCAAATGCGCACGGCTCGGGAATCTCCTCGCCACGGCCCAGGGCGGCCAGCTGAGCCTCAAGCTCGGCCATGCCGGGAGCGCCGGCACCCGAAGCCGCCTGATACGTGGACACGATCATACGCTTCACGCCGGCAAGCTGGTGCAGCGGCCAGGTGGGAACCAGGCCGATGATAGTCGCGCAGTTGGGGTTAGCGATAAGGCCGTGATGCCACTTGATGTCGTCAGCATTGATCTCGGGTACGACCAGCGGCACCTCGGGATCCATGCGGAAGGCGTGGCTGTTGTCGACCACGACGGCGCCGCGCTTGACGGCCTCGGGCAGTAGCTCCTTCGCAATATCGTCGCCGGCGGCGCCGAGCACGATGTCGCAGCCCTCAAAGGCCTCGGGGCAAGCCTCCTCAATCACAACCTGCTCGCCGCGGAACTCGACGGTCTTGCCCGCAGAGCGCGCGCTCGCTAGCAGCTTGAGCTTGCCGACCGGAAACTCCTGCTCGTTGAGGCACTCGAGCATCTGGGTGCCCACGGCTCCCGTCGCGCCCAAAATAGCAACCGTGTACTGTTTCATGCTTCCCCCTTTAAAGGCTGTGGCTTTTGCCCGCACGCCGAGCAGGCCGATTATTGTTGCCAGTGTATACAAGAACAGGGCGGGCACGAAACCCGCCCCGTCGAAACGAAACCGAAACGAAACGCCCCGCCGTAGTTTTTGAGGCAAGTCCCAAAAATCTACTGGGATAGCAGCTACTTGTGGAGCGCGGCCGGGGCGGGATCGACCGGCGCAGGAGCCTCCAGATCGGAGACCTTCACAATGCCGTTTTCGTCGGAGAAGGCACGGTAAATGGTCTGGATCGCCAGGTCGAAGTCCTTCTCCTCGACACCGATAATGATGTTGATCTCGTCACAGCTCTGCGAAATCATGCGCACGCTCACGCCGGCCTGGCCGAGCATGCCAAACAGATGGCCCGAGATACCTGCACGACCGCGCAGGTTACGACCGACGGTCGCGATGAGCGCCAGGCCCTCGACAACCTCGATCTCGAGCGGCTCGACCTCCTGCTGGATGTCGCCCACAAGCGAGTACAGCGAATCGTGCACATCCTGCTCCTGCACCACGGCGCCAAAGCGGTCGACACCAGTGGGCATGTGCTCGACGGAAACGTCATAGCGTTCGAAGACCGAAAGCGCACGGCGCATAAAGCCGACACGGGGCTTGGTGCGGTCGCGGGCGACGTTGATGGCGACAAAACCGCGTTTGCCGGTCACGCCGGTAATAATGGGCTCGGCCTCGCCCTCGTCAGCCGTCTCGCTAATGATCGTTCCAGGGTCCTGCGGCGCATTGGTGTTCTTGATGACCAGCGGAATACCCGCCTCGCGCACGGGGAACACGGCCTCCTCGTGCAGGACGCTTGCACCCATGTACGAAAGCTCGCGCAGCTCCTCGTAGGTAACGCGGGCGATGGGCTGAGCCTCGGGCACAATGCGCGGGTCGGCGGAATAGAAGCCCGAGACGTCGGTCCAGTTCTCGTACAGGTCGGCGCCCAGGCACTTGGCCAGGATCGAGCCCGAGATATCGCCGCCGCCGCGGTCGAGCAGTTTGATCTGGCCCTCACGCGTCGCGCCGTAGAAACCGGGCATGACAAAGCCACCCTGCTGGCCGTACTCCTGCACCAGCTCGGCGGTGCGGTTCATGCTGAGCGTACCGTCATGATGGAACGCCACGACCGTCGCGGCATCCAGGAACGGCAGGCCCAGGTACTCGGCCATCAGACGGGCGGTAAAGTACTCGCCGCGGCTCACGAGTTCCTCGGTGGAGTAGCCACCGGAGCGGGCGCGCTCAGCAAAGGCTGCAAACTCCTCACGGATGGGATAGGTGAGCTCCAGCTCGTCAGCGATATCAAAATAGCGCTGGCCAATGTCCTCGAGCAGTTCCTCGCACGACACGTGGTACTTAACGTGCGCGTTAACCAGGTAGAGCAGGTCGGTCACCTTGGTGTCGCCCTTAAAGCGGCGACCGCAGGCGGAAACCACCACAAAACGGCGAGCCGGGTCGGCATCGACGATGGCCTTGATTTTCTTAAAGTGTTCGGCGTCGGCGACCGACGAGCCGCCAAACTTGGCAATCTTAATCATGGGCTGGAGGTTACCTTTCTAAAAAGCCTCTGCGAACCTATTTTGCGCGCTCTGATACCATGGGTTCACCGATTGGGACCAAGGTATCCGAGGAGCACTGTTATATGGGAACTTATCATAGTACACGAGGACGCACTTTATCATGCTCAAGTAAGGTGGCAATCCGCACCGGCATAGCTCCCGACGGGGGTTTGTTTGTCTCGGACGAGCTTGGCACCCAGCAGGTCGATATCAGCTCGCTTGCAGATAAATCGTACTTTGAAATCGCTCAAAATGTGTTGGGAATGTTACTGAACGATTACACGGACGAAGAAATTTCGGCGTGTGTCGACGAGGCATATCGTGGCACGTTCGCAAGTGAAGAGGTCACACCGCTCGTCAAACTCGATACAGCGCCGGGCACCGACGTCCCTCAAACCTATGTGATGGAGCTCTTTGGCGGCCCCACGAGCGCCTTTAAGGACGTCGCCCTGCAGATGCTCCCCCGCCTCATGGCCCGCACCTCCGCCAAGGACGGCGGCGCCGAGCGCATCATGATCGTCACCGCCACGTCGGGCGACACCGGCAAGGCCGCACTCGCCGGCTTTGCCGACGCCCCGGGCACGGGCATTACCGTCTTTTATCCCGAGGGCAAGGTCAGCCGCGTCCAGAACCTGCAGATGTCCACACAGGAGGGCGAAAACGTCGCCGTCTGCGGTATCCGCGGCAACTTTGACGACGCCCAGAGCGCCGTCAAGCGTATCTTTGCCGATAAGGAACTGGCCGAGCGCCTGAAGGCCGCCGGCACCGTGCTTTCGAGCGCCAACTCCATCAACGTCGGCCGCTTGGTGCCGCAGGTCGTCTACTACTTTGCCGCCTATGCGCAACTGCTACGCGCCGGCGCTATCGAGGCTGGCGACGCCGTAGAGTTCTGCGTGCCCACCGGCAACTTTGGCGATATCTTGGCCGGCTACTACGCCAAGCGCATGGGTCTGCCCGTCGCCAAGCTCGTCGTGGCGAGCGACAAGAACAACGTGCTTGCCGACTTCCTGACCACCGGCGTCTACGATCGCAACCGTCCGTTCTTCACGACCATCTCGCCGTCGATGGACATCCTCATCAGCTCTAACCTGGAGCGCATGCTGTACTTCCTGTCCAATGGCGACTGCGAGCTTGTTGCCGGCCTTATGGAGCAGCTGGCACAGACCGGCCGCTACGAGGTGACCGCCGAGCTGCTGGCCAAGATCCAGAGCGTGTTTGGCTGCGGCTGGGCCACCGAGGACGAGGTCCGCGCTGCCATCAAGAGCTGCTGGGGTGCGAACGGCTACATAATCGACCCGCACACCGCTTGCGGCTATCACGTCTTTGAGCAGGTCGCCCCCGCCGAGGGCGCCAAGGCCCGCGTGCTGCTTTCGACCGCCAGCCCCTACAAGTTCCCGCGCGCCTGCTGCGACGCTCTGGGCCTCAACGTTCCCGAGGATGATTTTGAGGCTATGCGTGTACTCGAGCAGGCCACCAACACGGTCGCCCCGACCCAGCTCGCCGAGCTCGAGTCCAAACCCGTCCGTTTCGAAGACGTCTGCGACGTAGCCGATATGGCCAACTACGTAGAGTCTGCAGCAAAAAAGATGACTTCCAACTAAAACCCCTTATTAAGCGCCGGCGAAAGCCGGCGCACCTTCTTTCATCAGATAACCCTCGGGATGATGGCGAACTGACATGCGGGTCTGCCTGTTTAGTTCGTCGCGAGTTCCGCACGAGCCGGAAAGCACTTAATGTGCTTTCCGAGCGAGCCAGGACTGCCCGAGCAGCGAACTAAACAGGCAGACCGCCCAGGAGATTCCCATGATCAAGATCACCGTCCCAGCAACAAGCGCCAACTTGGGCATTGGCTACGATACCCTCGGCATGGCCGTCAGCCTCTACTCGCACTTCACCTTCGAGCGCGCCGACAAGCTCACCATCACGGGCTGCCCCGAGGAGTTCCAAAACGAGAGCAACCTAGTCTACGTGAGCTTTGTGGATGCGCTGGCCGCATGGGGCGAGCCGGCCTTCCCCGTCGCCATCGACATTCAGACTGACGTTCCCGTCGCTCGTGGCCTGGGTTCCAGCTCCACCTGCGTTGTCGCTGGTATCATGGCCGCCGCCGCTTTAACGGGCCACACCGTCGACCGCGCCGAGCTCGTCCGCATTGCCACCGAGGTCGAGGGCCACCCCGATAACGTCGCCCCCGCTATCCTAGGCGGCGCCGTCTGCTCCTTTACGCCGACCGACTCGCTCCCCCAGTGCCTTCGCTACGAGGTGAGCGATCGCTTGCGTTTTATTACCGTGATTCCGCCCTACGAAGTACACACGAGTGAGGCGCGCAAGGTCGTGCCGCAGGAGATCCCGCTCTCCACCGCCGTGTGGCAGATGGGCCGCATCGCCGGCATGACGCGCGGTTTGGAGACTGGTGACCTGGACCTGATTGCCGCCGCTAATGACGACCGCATCCAGGAGCCCTATCGTCGCCGCCTGATTCCCGACTACAACGCTGTGCGCGACACCTGCCTTAACGGCGGCGCCAAGACCATCTGGATCAGTGGCTCCGGCTCGACCCTCATGGCCGTAACTGATGACACCATCGTGGCAAAGTTCCTGCAGGTCAAGCTGCGTGAGCAGTTCCCCAAGTGTGACACGCATATTCTGACGTGCGACACCGAGGGCGCTCAAATCGAGTACCTGTAGACATCGCCGATCGGTCTGTCCGGGCCACCCGGGGGCATCCCCTTAAAAACGTCCTCGCACTTGAGGCCCGCTTATCCTGCTCCTTCGGAGCATCGGATAGGCCCAACGGATC
>CALHWR010000009.1 GCA_938036665.1 uncultured Collinsella sp.
AAAGCAAACCGTGGCCGGCCCTTCTCCGCCGGGACACGTACCCCCAATTAACTGTTCTTCATGACAATCGAATCCACGACATCGGCCACATTCTCGCAGCAGTCGGCGCAGTACTCCAGGAAGGCGTACACGTCACGCCAAGCGATGACCTCGAGCGGGTCCTTGCCGTTAACGTGCAGGTTACGCATGGCGTTGATATAGAGCTCGTCGGCCTCGGACTCGATGGTGTTGATCTGGATGACGAGCTCGCGCAGCGTCTTGGACTTGCGGTAGTTAGGCAGCTCGACCATCAGGTCCTTCATGGCGCGGCAGGCGTCGGTCACCTTGTGGGCGATGACGATGGCGTCGGGATGGATGCTCTGGATGTTGGTGAAGTAGACGCGCTGCACGACGCCCTCGATACGGTCGAGCACGGTGTCGAGCGAGCAGCTCATCAGATCCAGGTCCTCGCGCTCAAGCGGGGTGATAAAGGCCGTGAGCAGGGCGTCCTCAAGCTCATGGTGCTTCTTGTCGGCCGCATGCTCGATCGCGTGCATCTTGTCGAGCATATCGTGAATCTTCGCGGGATCGAAGTTCTCGAAAATCTTGGTAAGCAGCTCGGCGGCCTGGACGGCAAGGTCGGCGCAGGCGACGTAGTTGTCAAAGTAGAACGAATCGGGTTTCTTTGCCATGAGTGGGTCCTTTCGAGGCGAAGACGGGTGGGCGAAGTTTTGCGGTCCGGATGGACGCTCGTTTTGACTAGATGAACATCATGAACAGCTTGGCCATGACAAAGCTGATGAGTCCGCAGGCGGGGAAGGTGAAGAACCAGGTGAACATCATGTCCTTGACGACGCCGAAGTTGATGGCCGAAAGGCGCTTGACGGCGCCGACGCCCATGATGGCGCAGGTCTTGATGTGCGTGGAGGACACGGGGATGCCGGTAAGGGTGGCAAGCAGCAGGTTCGCGGCGCCCGCCAGGTCGGCGGAGAAGCCCTGGTACTTTTCGAGCTTGACCATGCTCTGGCCAACGGACTTGATGATGCGCTCGCCGCCCACGCTGGTGCCGATGCCCATGGTGGCCGAGCATAGCAGCATAATCCAGATGGGGATGCCGGCATCGCCGACGCTCGTCTGGCCGCTGGCAAAGGCCACGCCTAAAAAGAGCACGCCGATGAACTTCTGTCCATCCTGCGCGCCGTGCATAAAGCTCATGGCCGCAGCGCTCGCGATCTGAGCGTATTTAAAGAAGACATTGGCACGTCGCCTGTTGGCGGCGGTGAAAAGAATCGAGACGAGCTTGCACAGGACCCAGCCCATGACAAAGCCCAGGCCGATGGAGAGCGCCAGGCCGTAGATGACCTTCATCCACTCGTGGACGTTGACGCTGCTCGCACCGCCGAGGGCGATAGCGGCACCGGTCAGGCCGGCGATAAGGCTGTGGCTTTGCGAGGTGGGGATGCCAAAACGCGACGCTGTGGCGCCGTAGACGACGATGGAGAACAGCGCCGCGCACAGGCAGGCGAGCGCCATGGTACTGTTTCCGCCAAAGTCGACAATATGGGAGATGGTGTTGGCGACGCTCGCGTTAAAGTGCGTCATGATGAGCACGCCGAGGAAGTTGAATGCGGCACTCATGAGAATGGCGGCGCGGGCGGGCATGCAACGCGTAGTGACGCAGGTCGCGATGGCGTTGGGTGCGTCGGTCCATCCATTGACGAAGATGGCGCCGAGCGCGAGGATCACGGTGACGGCAAGGACTGGGTTCGACACAAGTTGGCCGAGGAAGGTTGAGAACGTTACGTCCATATATGGGCTTTCTCGAAGTTTGCAGGCACGTTACAGAAACATGATAAATCGTATCACCTCCTGCGGGTTTCTTTACCGAGTTCTGATGGGAGCAGTGAATTTTTTGGCACTAAAATTGAATATTATCCCTGTTGACCGCGGGTGTTCTTTTTGCTAACACGCCATGCGGACACATGCGCGCGCCCCAACACCCCAAAACCACAGTCTGTTCGCTTTACAATATGCAAACATGCGTTCGATAATAGGAGACATGGAATATCGACAGACAGATGGCAAAACTCGGCGCGTGCACAAGCAGTATGTGGACGTCGTGGCTCGCATCCTCGCGGGCGGACAGGTCGTGCCGGTCACCGTCTGCTGGGTCGACGGTCGTTGCTTTACGATTGACGAGATTGTCTCGTCCACCGGTTTTGGCCTGACGGTTCACGGCATTCGTACGGCGACTTATAAGGTTCGTTTTGGCGGACATGCGACCGAGTTGTATCTGGAGGACCAGACGCGCGAGCGGGCGGACGGCTCGCAGGCACACGTGATGCGTTGGTGGGTTTGGGCGTTTGATCGTACGCTCGAGGGCGAGCGCCGCAGGTAAGAACGCGTGGCGTTCGGGTACAATGGCAGGAAACTTGTCAGCTACGGCGCCGTCGCGGTGCTTTTTGAAAGGACGAAATTATGAACGATATCCAGGGCTATCAGAATGGCCCCATCGAGACCGGCGCAAGCCGTGCCAAGGAGATGTCGCCGCGCGCGTACAACCTTGTCATGTCTGCTCTCATCTTTTTGGGCTTTTGCGCCATGGGCGCCGGTGCTTACTTTACGAGCACCATGTCGTTTGCGCGCATGATGATGAGCGGCGCCGCTTTGCCGCTGGTCTTTGGCTCATTTATTTTGACCATCGTCGGCATGGTCATGATGTCGGCTGCTGCCAGCAAACAGTCCGTGGGCCTGTCACTCGTGGGCTACGTGGTCTTTGCGAGCACCTTTGGCCTGACGGCGTCGTTTGGTCTTGCCAACTACGACCTGCCTACCATTAACACCGCCTTTATCGCCACGGCCGCCATCACCTTTGTCTTTGGTGCGCTGGGCGTGACCTTCCCCAAGTTCTTCCAGCGTGTGTATGGCATTGGTTTTGGCATCCTGTTTGCCACGATTCTGGTCGAGATCGTGCTGATGTTCATGGGCGTTTCGCAGTCCATCACCGACCTGATCGTGATCGTGGTGTTCGCCGGCTTCATCGGTTACGACACCTATGTTGCCACGACGGTGCCGCCCACGCTGCCCAACGCCGTGCTCATGGCATCCAACCTGTTCGTGGACATCATCAACGTGTTCTTGCGCATTCTGAACATCCTCGGCCGTCGCGATTAAAGCGCGGCATTGCGATGCTTCCTGCCGGACACGGTAAAACGATGCGAAAGGCGGTCCTTCGGGGCCGTCTTTTTTGTGCGCGGCGGGGTATCATGGATGAGAAAAGCCGATAGCGGCAGCGACAGGAAAGGTGACCACTTATGGCAGACGTCGACAACAGGAACCGTAACCACAGGTCCAACCGAGCGGGTCAGCCCAATCCCAAGCGCGAGGCCCGTGCCAAGGCCGCCGAGCGCCATGTGATGACTGTGTCCGAGGCCTGCGCCAAGGATATCGAGCGTTCGCTTGCCGGTGTTCGCGAGTTTGACGGCATGCCCACCGGCTTTGTCGCGGCGATGAAGGCCAAGGTTCAGACTGCTGTGGCCCCCGAAGAGCAGGTCGCCGAGGACGTCGAGAACGCGGAGACTGCCGAGGTCGAGGCAGCGCCCGAGACCGAGGCGGCGCCCGAGCCCGTCGAGGAGCCTGCCGAGGAAATCGCCGAAGTTGAGTCCGCGCCTGCTGAGGAGCCCGCTCCGGTCCTGCCCGAGGTCACTGTGCTTGATGCCTCCGCCACGCAGGCAATCCTCGATAACGGTCGCGGCTATGCGCAGTTCTGCGACATGGCCGTGCTCGCCTTTGCCTCGTTTACCAATCCGGGCGGTGGATATATTCAGGGTTATCTGGGCCAGGAGGCCACGTTGTGCGCCGATTCGTATCTGTACAACGTCCTCGATAAGCAGCGTAAATGGTACGGCGAGAACCGTCGCCGCAACATCAACTGTGAGCTGTACCGCAACCGTGCGCTGGTGGTGCCCGCGGTGCGCTTCGAGCGCAAGCATGTGCACGCCTATGCCGACGTGATCGTCGCCGCTGCACCCAACGCCAAGCGTGCTCGCCAGGAGTACCGCGTGAGCGACGATGCCTTGCTTGACGCCCTGCGCGACCGCATTCGCTTTGTGCTTGCTATCTGCGATGAGCTTGGCCGCGAGAAGCTCGTAGTGGGTGCTTGGGGCTGCGAGAACAACGGCTTTGACGCAGAGGCCGTGGCCGAGCTCTTCCGCAAGGAGCTCGCATCGGGCGACTTCAAGGTCAAGCAGGTCTTCTTTGCCGTGCCCTCTACGCGCTGGGACGAGGACTTCGCCAAATTCGAGCACGTGCTGGCAAACTTCCCCGAGCGAAACGAGGAGTCCTATGCTCAGGTTGCCGCCCGCGCCGCAGCCGCCCGTGCCGCCGAGCAGGCTCAGGCCGCTGCCGAGGATGACGAGGATGACGACGACTGGCGCAAGTACCTGTAAACGGTGCTCGTGATGCGATATACCGAGCCGACGGGAGAGGCTGCTCCTGTCGGCTTTTTATTGAGTGGGGAGCTTACGATGAAAAACGTTCTGTGCTTTGGTGACAGCAACACCTATGGTTACGATCCGGCGGGCATGCGCGACGGTACCGCGGTGCGCTATGCGCAGGATGTGCGCTGGTGTGGCGTGGTCCAACGTGACTTAGGCGAGGGCTGGCATGTAATTGAAGAAGGCCTCAACGGCCGCACGACGGTACGCGACGACATGTGCCATCTGGACACTAACCTCAACGGCATTCGCGCGCTTCCGATGCTGCTCGAGGCTCATAAGCCGCTGGACGCCATTGTGATCATGCTGGGCACCAACGACTGTAAGACGGTCTTTAACGTGACAGCTTCCGATATCGCCCGTGGCGCCATGGCGCTGATTCGCGCCGTCCGCGCGTTTCCGTGGACCGACGCCGCGCCTTGCCCGCGCATCCTGCTGATGGCTCCTATCAAGATCAAGCCGCAGATCGCCGATGTATATATGACCGATTTTGACGAGCGTTCCGTCGAGGCATCTGAACATTTTGGCGAGTACTATGCGCACGTGGCCGAGCAGTTTGGCTGCGACTTTTTGAATGCCGCCGAGTTTGCCGAGCCGGGCGATATTGACTATCTGCATATGATGCCCGAAAGCCACGAGAGCTTGGGACATGCCGTGGCAGCCAAGCTCCAAGAGATGCTCGGTGAGTAGCGCGACCCCAAACCACCACAGAGTTCCCCTTGCGGGGGCTTGTTTCGTTTGTTTGTCTTGATCTGTAACAGTTCCAAGGCCGAAAACGGGCTAGATGTTACAGATTAAGATTATTTAGGTCGATATCGATTGTTTGTCTTGATCTGTAACATCTAGGGTCGATTTTGCCGAGTTACTGTTACAGATCGAGATGTTTGTGGGAGCCACCGCAAAGGTGCCTGTCCCCTTTGCGGCGGTTTTGGGCTGCGAATCTTAATATTGCCACATGTGGTTGACGGGGCCGGAGCCTTTGCCCATGTTCAGGCCGGCGGCCAGAGCGCCTGTCAGGTATGCCTTGCCCGCATTGACGGCATCGGCAAGATCCATGCCCTGGGCCAGCGCGCAGGCGATGGCGGACGAAAGCGTGCAGCCGGTGCCGTGTGTGTTGTCGGTCTCGATGCGCTTGTGGCGGAACCACGTGGTGAGCGGATCGCCCAGATGGTTGCCCTCGTCATCGAGTGGCGCGGGTTCGGCCAATACATCGTTGGCCTCGTTGACAAGATGCCCACCCTTAACGAGGGATGCGCAACCAAAGCGGCGGGTGAGGAGCATGGCAGCATTTTGCTGTGTGCGCTCGGAGTCGACCTCGTAGTCAAGCAGGGCCATGGCCTCGGGAATATTGGGCGTGATGACGGTTGCTAGTGGGAACAGGCGGCGGGTGAGCGCCTCGGCGGCATCTTCGGCAATCAGCCGTGCGCCCGAGGTGGCTACCATGACGGGGTCGACGACCACGTTTGTCGCGTTCCAGGCGCTCAGGCGGTCGGCGATAACCTCGATAATCTCGGCAGAGGAAACCATGCCGATCTTGACGGCGCTGGGGCGGATATCGTCAAATACGGCGTCGATCTGCGCAGCGACGATATCAGGGGAGATATTCTGCACGGCGGTGACACCGAGCGTGTTTTGTGCGGTGATGGCGGTGATGGCCGTCTCGGCATACAGGCGGTGCGCCGTGATGGTCTTGATGTCGGCCTGAATGCCGGCGCCACCGCTGGAATCGGATCCTGCGATGGATAGAACGGCAGGTACCTTACTGCGATCCATGTTTGCTCCCTTGTTCGGTCGGAATCAAATGGGTCTTTAAGCCAGCATTATAAAGATGCCCGGGCCGACTCTATGTCGAACCCGGGCGGGCGATGCAATCTTTACGCAAATGTAAGCAAATGTTCACACGTCAACAATTGACGAACACCATGTTACCGATTGTGGCTCCGGTGACGAGTTAGTCCTCCATGCCGAGGTCGATCGTCGTGCCTTCGAACACCTTGTTAACGGTGCGGACGGCGCACATCTTGCCACACATGGTGCAGGTGCCCTCGGTGGCGGCGGGGGACTCCTCGTAGCGCTTCTTACCGGTGACCGGGTCGAGAGCACACTCCCACATGGCATCCCAGTCGAGCTTGCGGCGTGCCTGGCCCATCTTGTCGTCCATGTCGCGGGCGTGCGGCACCTTTTTGGCGATATCGGCGGCGTGTGCGGCGATCTTGGTGGCCATGAGGCCGTCGAGCACATCCTGGGCGTTAGGCAGGCATAGGTGCTCGGCCGGTGTCACGTAGCACAGGAAGTCGGCACCGGAGCTGGCGGAGATAGCGCCGCCGATGGCAGCGGTGATGTGGTCGTAGCCCACGCCGATATCGGTCACCAGCGGCCCGAGCACATAGAACGGGGCGTTGTGGCACAGGCGCTTCTGCAGTTTCATGTTGGCGGCGATCTCGTCGAGCGCCATGTGACCCGGGCCCTCGACCATGACTTGGACGCCGGCGGCCCAGGCGCGCTTGCACAGCTTGCCCAGCTCGATCATCTCGGCGGTCTCGGTGGCGTCATTGGAGTCGTAGAGACAGCCCGGGCGGCAGGAGTCGCCGAGCGAGATGGTCACGTCGTACTCGTGGCAGATCTCGAGCAGCTCGTCAAAGTACTCGTAGAAGGGGTTTTCGTTGCCGGTAACCTCCATCCAGCCAAATAGCAGCGAGCCGCCGCGGCTGACGATGTTCATGAGGCGGCCGGTCTCCTTAAAGGTCATGGTGACCGATTTGTTGATGCCGCAGTGGATGGTCATAAAGTCCACGCCGTCCTCGGCGTGCGCGCGCACGACCTCGAACAGGTCGTCCTTGGTGAGCTTGACCAGCGGCTTTTCCATGTAGCCGATGGCGTCGTACATGGGGACGGTGCCTACCATGAGCGGCGTCTCGTCGATGAGCTGCTGGCGGAACTGGCGCGTCTTGCCCGAGTTGGAGAGGTCCATGATGGCGTCGGCGCCAAAGTCCTCGGCGATCTTGACCTTCTTCCATTCCTCGGCGGCATCTGCCTTGTCGCCCGAGATGCCCAGGTTCACGTTGACCTTGGTGGACAGGCCCTCACCGACGCCAAAGGCGCGCATGCCCTTTTTGATGTGCACGATGTTGGCGGGAATGGCGATGCGGCCGTCGGCCACGCGCTCGCGGATGTACTCGGGGTCGCGATGCTCGCGCTCGGCGACCTCCTTCATCTGCGGTGTGATCTGCCCGGCGCGGGCGAAGTCGATTTGCGTGACGAGCTTGGGCTCGGTCTGTGTGCTCATTGGCACGGCTCCCTTCGTTGGCATTACCCATATCAGGTTTGCGGGTCAGGGCGGGCGCGCCCAGTCTCAGCCTGCCGTCTTGTCCTGCAAGCTCCCCGTTTATGTAATGGGCTCAAGTATAGCTCGAATGGGTACGATTGGCCTAACGAGCGTGCCTGTGGGGAGGCGTACATGGAAGACAAGCATCTATATCGAGAGACACAATGGGATGTATCGGCCGAGGAAAGCCGTGCGCACCATGGCCTTGTCGCGATTGGTTTTGCGGTGCTTGCCGTGTTGGTGATTGCCTTTTGTATTTGGACGTTCGGCGGTCGCGGCGGCGCTGCGTGGGAGTTCGAGGCTGATGATAGCCTACCGATTATGACGGTGAGGAGTACTGGCGGTAATGCCAATACGCTCGCCGTTCCGGGCGATTATTGGTACCCGCGCGATGAGTTTGTGCAGTTGCAGCTGAGTGGTGGGTCCATTCCAGGTGAAGAAATCGAACGCGTGACGTTTGACGCGGCGCTCAAAACGCTCACGGTGAAGCTCAAAGATCAAGGAGATGTGCCCACGACCATGGATATCGTCCTGACGGAATGGCGTCTGGAGCCTCCGACGGGTGTTGCGGTGTCCGAGGTTGAGCACGTCAAGATTGTCTATCAGGACGGTTCGACAAACGGGATTGCAAAGGCCGATGGCTTGGCGGAGTAACGGAGTGTTTGGAAACGGCGGGCCTATTGTGCCTGCGCGTTCATGAAAACCAGGGTGTTTTTGTCTGAAAGCTCGGGGATGTGACGATAGCCGATGTTGAATGCGGTAAGTTCGCTTGCATCCTCGAGCTTGTTTTCTGCCATCCACCGCACCATGGAGCCGCGCGCCTTTTTGCTGGCGGTCGACCGTTGGATGGGCTTCCCGTTGCGGATACCCTCGCCAAAGAGGCATGTGACGGCCGTGGCGTCGCCCGCGAGGTGGGGCAGAACGGTTTTGGCATACTCTACGCTGGCAAGGTTGACGATCGTAGCGTTGGAGCCCGCCGGAGCGATGACCCGTGCGAGTTTGTCGCCCCAAAACGCGTAGAGGTCTCGGGCATCGTCGACGGCAAGCTTCGCCCCCATTTCGAGCCGATAGGGCGACACGCCGTGGAAGGGGCGTACGCATCCGTAAAGGCCCGAGAGGATCCACAGATGGTCTTGCAGCCATGCGAGCTGCGCGAAATCCATCACCTCGGGTGCCATGCTCTGGTATTGAATGCCGTGATAGGACATGACGGCAGGGGAGAGGTGACGGGCGAGTGCGGGATTGTCGAGATCGCCGTTTTTCAGGATGGGCCCGAATTCATGCAGGGTGTTGAGGCAAGGCCCCAGCAGTTTGTCACTCACGTTCCATAGCGCCTGCAGGCCGCCGCTGCCTTCATTCCGCTCGATATTTAGCAGTGCGCGGTGGAGGCGAGCCGTCTCGTGCACAAAAGGTGGAATG
>CALHWR010000010.1 GCA_938036665.1 uncultured Collinsella sp.
GGGGTGCGGCGGCGCTAGCCTGGGCACCCAACTTGCCGCTGGCAAGGGTGTAGATGGTGTCGCCGTCGTTGGTGGTGTGCGTGGGACGGATGGCGTGTGCGTAGGCGTCTGCGGCCATTTGGGAGACCTTGGTGGCCTGGGCCTTAGTGAGCTCCATGTTGGTGACGATGCAGCTGATGGTGGTGTTGGTGCGGTCGAGCGGCATCTGCATGGATCCGGCGGCGGCAAAGGCTGCGAGTTCCATGTCGACGATCTGGTCGCTATCGGCTGAGGCGCGCATGCCGGCGACCCACTCGCCGGTGAGGGGGTCGACAACGTTGCCGCAGGCGTTGACCGAGACCACGGCGCCCACCTTGATGGGGCCGAGCGCCACGGCGGCAGCGCCAAGGCCGGCCTTCATGCAGGTGGCGGGGCCCATGAGCTTACCCACGGTAGCGCCCGTGCCGGCGCCTACGTTGCCCTGTTCGAGCTTGGTGGGGGTGTGGTCGAGCGCCTCGCGCACGGCGGCGATGCCGGCCTCAATGTCGGGGCGAACGGTGGGGTCGCCAAAGGCAAGGTCGAAGATACAGCTGGAGCACACGATGGGCACCTGCGTGGGGCCGACGGGCAGACCAATGCCGCGGCTCTCGAGTTCGCGGGCCACGCCGCTTGCAGCCTCGAGGCCAAAGGCCGATCCGCCCGAAAGGCAGACGGCGTGGACCTTATCGACGGTGTTTTCGGGACGCAGCAGGTCGGTCTCACGCGAAGCGGGGGCGCCACCACGTACGTCAACGCCACCGGTGGCACCCTCGGGCGCCACGATTACGGTGCAGCCGGTGCCAGCCTCCTCGTCCGTATAGTTGCCAAAGCAAAAGCCATCGACATTGCAAACATCGATGGCTTCGAGCAGTGTGTCCATGTGTTCTCCTATCGGTTTTCCGCCGGGCCTTATGCCCGGTCGGGATCCGTACGGTACGGCAAAATTGTAGGCGCTGGGGGATACCCAGCGCCAGATGCAATTACGAGAGTTTTTGAATCGCGCGTGCGACGCGAGCGATGGGCAAGCCCACCACGTTGTAGAAGTCACCCGAAATATCGTGCACAAGCATGCGGCCGCCTGTGCCTTGGATGCCGTAGGCCCCGGCCTTGTCCATGGGTTCGCCGGAGGCAACATAGCGCTCGATCTGCTCTTCGGTAAGCTCATAGAACGTCACGTCGGTCACATCGACAAACGACAGGCTCTCGGCGGCATGCGGAGCTGTAGCGTCGCCGGCTTTAACGATGCAGACGCCGGTTGCGACCTGGTGCGTGCGGCCCGAAAGCTCGCGGAGCATGGTGCGCGCCTCGTCCCCGTCTGCCGGCTTGCCCAAAATTTGGCCGTCAAAGGTGACAATAGTATCGGCCGCGACGGTCAGTTCGTTGGGCTCGGCATGCTCGGCGGCAACGGCGGCGGCTTTGGCGCGTGCTAAGCGTTCAACGAGCGTAAGCGGGGCCTCGCCATCAAAAGGCGTTTCGTCGATATCTGCGGGAATCACGCGAATGTCATAGCCTGCCTCGCGCATCAACTCGATGCGGCGCGGTGATTGCGAAGCCAAAATCATAGCTGAATGCCCTCGGCGACCTTCTCGACGGCCTTGTCGCCGGCGAGTGTGCGCAGCAGCTCAAGCGCAAAGGGGAGCGACTGGGCCATGCCGCTGGCGGTGATGATGTTGCCGTCTTGCGTAACCTTCTCGCCGGTATAGGCGCCTTCGGGGAAGCTTTTCTCAAAGCCAGGGAAGCACGTGGCCTGGCGCCCCTCGAGTAGGTCGAGCTCGCCCAGGATAAACGGGGCGGCGCAGATGGCGGCAACGTGCTTGGTCGCGGCGAACTCGCAGACCACGTCGCAGACGCGCTGATCGGCGCGCAGGTTGGTGGCACCGGGCAGGCCGCCGGGCAGCACGACGCAGTCGTACTCGTCAAAGTTGATCTCATCAAAGAGCGCATCGCAGGTCACGGGGATCTGCAGCGAGCTTACGACCTCACGCGTGGGCATGATCGAGACGAGCGTGGCACGCACGCCGCCGCGACGCATGACATCGACCATGGTCAAGCATTCAATAGTTTCAAAGCCATCGGCGGCGAGAACGGCAACGCTGGGCATGAGGGTTCCTTTCATAGGCGGCATACAATTAGCCGTCTTATACCCCGAAGACCTCCGCTCGCCACGCTCGATTTTCCATTGTTTAAAAAGGGACGGG
>CALHWR010000011.1 GCA_938036665.1 uncultured Collinsella sp.
GTCCCCGCCACGTAGATCCCGCACTGCGAGCCCGTGGCCACCAGCGACCCGGTGCCGCGGAGCGTCAGGTCGCCCCACACCTCCATGCCGCAACGGGAGATGTCCACGTCGGGCGCGCTCGTCTCGACAACGGTGTTCTGCCCGGCCAGCGTCACCACCAGGTCGCCGCCGGCGCCGACGGCCTCGCCCGTGTAGCCGTTAAGCTCCAGGTGGGCGGCATCGGTCCAGGCCCACCCGGGGCCCGACACGCCAGGCTCGTAGTACGTGGCGCCCGCAATGAACAGGCTGTCCGCGCCCGCGGCATAAGAAGGCCCGCCCAGCAAAACGCATAGGCAGGCCATGGCGGTAAACAGGATGTAGTGACGGCTGGTGTGGAACGCGGCGGCAAACATAACCGCTCCGATCTTCGCTAGAGCCAATGGAAACTGCGCCAGAAAACTAACTGGTAGCAGCAGTTATTAGTGTAGCGAGATCGGGCGAGTAGCGAACGAATTGCCTGTAAACGAATCCCAAAATTAGGTGTAAATCGTTTTGCCAGTCGGTGAAAGGAGGCCGAGTTCGACGAAGCTCCGTAGACTGTCGAGGGCAACGCGCCGGCCAACGACGCATTAGCTCTGACGCTCCTTAAAGAGTCGCAAAGCTTTCTCTAGCTCGGGAATATCATCGACGATTACTTTCCAAGCAAGGGATCGATCAACCTCTCGATAACCGTGGGCTACGAAGTTGCGAAAACCCCTAATATCATTCCAGGGATACTCCGGAAAAGCTGATTGGACTTCATCAGAAAGATGGAGGGCATCCTCAGCGATTCTGTAAACAGGGCTCATGATTGCATCGTAGGCAAGTTCGCCTTCCTCGCTTCTATCGCAAACAAAGGAACTCTCCGTAGAGCCAAAATGGTCGATACGTTTAGTCAGCGTCTCACAATCAGACAGAATGACATCGATGAGCTCAGCGTCTCGCTTACGCCGCTTCATAAAGACGCACCTCGTCCTGTTCAATGTTTTTGCGGAAAGCCGGACGCATGTGCTCAGGCGGATTAGTCACAATCTCAACCTCTCGCCCAAGCTCCTCTTCAAGTTCAAGGGAGATTTCGTATAGCGTGCCAAACGTCATGCTGTCTCCGCAAACGAGGCGCAAATCGATATCGCTATCTGGCGTTTGCTCGCCGCGGGCAAAAGAGCCAAAAACATACGCCTCACGGACGTCGTAACGAGACAGTACGCGAGAAACAGCAGCGGATATGTCGACAAGTGTAATCATGGCTCAATTTTACTTTTTGATTGTATGGAAGGCAATTCTAACGTGACTACTCAGCAGGCCGGCGTTATTAGATGTTGAGCCAGATAGCAAGTTGAGCCGCCTCACGCGCCGGGGCTTTCTGAAGTCGCATCATTTAGTTCGGCAGCGCTTTCAGAGCGAGCAGATTCCTCCGTAGCCATTAACGCTAGGTCTTTGCGAATGGCATCAAGTGTTTCCGTATTGAGAGCGAAAGTAAAACTGTGGTACAAAATGGTTCTGATGCGTGATTTGCTTATTAATGATATTCGGGCTCACTAAAACTTCCGCTTAGCTTCACAGAGAATCTTTTGAGGACCTGCGTCACCGATTACGGCAATTGGCAAGGTGCTCCCCGTACATTGGCCAATCAATAAACTCTAAGTCTCCTCCGTGGTCGGTGTAGCGGATGAGTTCCTCGCTAATCTTTAAAGTGATTTCGATAATTAGCGTAAGGAACAAATAGTAATCTCGAGCGAACTGGTTTGAATTGGGGTCATCAACAGGAGAGTTACCGTGGTCATACGAATTTCGTAGTGCCAGGGCATTTGAATGGATTGCATTATTGAACATGTAGTTCAAGTAAGCTGCTTCGTCAGGTGAAAATAAAGCGTTGCTATACTTCAAATAACCTTGCTTTACCAGCTCACCAACTTCTTTAATGGTTACATTCGGGCAACGCCAAAGCGGGCATGCACTCGAATCCCAAATTATCTTTAAATAATTAGCTTTCTTAGAAGGCAATAAACGCCCGTCTTTATCAGATTCAGCTAAAAAGCCCTTGTTTACTAGCGATTCTATTGCCGATCGGTAATCTCCGTCGTAATCGTCGACATGGACCACATGTTTATGCAGCAAGTCCCAAAGGTTGTCTTCTGAGCTTTTGATGCGGGATGCGAAGGCAAGCAATGATTGATCCCAAAGCAGAGGTTTCGCCACTTCGTCATAGTGTTCATCCCTAATTACGTATTTATTTCTATGCAATGATTTAAAGTCAGAAAATAGCTTGAAGTTTTCAAATCTAAAATAGTCCGGATCGATTGTATGCTTTTTTGAATATAGTGAGTACGCCTTTAGTGCACGTTCAAGCTCCGGGCCCATGGCCTTGCATTTATCAAGCCACGAGCATCCGGTTGCTGGTAAAGAGATTGAGAAACCCCCAATCCCGAGTTCTTTAGCAAAATAGACGTTATAAGTCCATTCAATTGCATCTTCCAAGCGTCTACCATTTCTTTCAAGAAGCTTTGCATATAGGGCCGTTTCTTCTAGTAGAAGATCCTGACGCATTTTAAAGAATATGTTGTTGTCGTATTCGTCCTTGGCACGCATACCAAAGGTTTTCATCAGGGTAGATTCATCGTGTTCGTGGGCGGGACAAGTCAGAAGCCCCCGCTCATCTAAATAATCAAAGACGTACGCGCAGTTGTTCATTATGGTTGGATAATCAAGGTAGCGACATAGCCACTCTTCACCAAAGAAAGTCTTAAGAGTATTTCCATCCACATAGGAATCTTTGCATGCAATTTGGTTGCCGCTAATCGAAGATTCAATACCGTATTCAATGCTCCCAGTCTCATCCAATAGCTGCTTGCTTAATTCCTCATAGCGCCTTTTGGCCTTTATGCGAACTTCGATTGAAGGACTATAGTCTATTGCTGCTGCACTGGGCCAGTTCATGAAAACTTGGACATAATTTAAATTTGGATTGTTCCCTGATAGATAGATTAGAACAATTTCATCGATATCGTGTCCGGTCAAGGATGATGGTAGATATATCTTTTCTTTAGAGCGTCCATCTGCCCCAAAATGCCCAACGACTATACTTACTGCGGCGTCTGTATTTTCCAACAGCGCAGTTCTGATTTGTTGGTCAAACTTACGTACTAACCCATAGTGGGACATTACATTTGAGATGCAAAGCGAGTGACGGCTCAGCAATTCTTCAAGTTCATCGGGATTAATTTTTTCATACGCTTTAGTTGAGGAAACGAGATTCCAAAACTTGTCGATGTATTGCCATTCGACGTTTTCATAAACATCTAGAAGTGCATTATTTGTTAAGGCAGAATGTATAAAGAAGCATGCTTTGCCATATAGCTTATTTAGAATACCGGCTATATCGAGGTCCATATCAACGAAGGCTCCGGGTACGCATTCAATTACTTTCTTAGTTTCACCGATCTCAATGGCATCGTTAACTGTCTGAATTTGATGGCTTTCGCCATCCATTATTATCTCTTTACACCTTTCGATTGAGTGATATGTTCCATAGTCATTAGGTCCATAACAGGAGACTCGAGAGTGGTTAACTAGTTCCAAAATAATCCCCGCCTTGTTTTAGCAGAATCCCATTACTAGTCTAACTAGCCATGCGGACATAATGATTGAAGGAAAAATCGCATTGAGTGATCTTGCCGCATCGCCTGTGGCTAGCGGTGCAAATTCCTTCAACCGTTTCACTTTGGGCATAAGTACTCTGGACATTAGTAATTCGAAAAATTGAGGGGTATCGAAAACCGACGATATCCATCACTTCAGCACTCAATGGTTTCCCGAGCTGCTAAAAGTCGAAAGAAGTTTTAGAAGTAAGCTCAAATGCAGCAAACAGACCGCAGAGTCGATTTACCAGATGCCAAAAACAATTGCCGCCCAGCGATAATATATTGAAAGAATAATAAGCGGACCTTTTCTGACATCGGCAAGTCGAAGGCAGTTCCGTTCGTTTCATAAAAGCTAAGATAGGAGTACGCCATAGACACCACAACATCGACCAAATGGTTGACAGACGTCACAGTTCACTCGCAACAATACTCCGACAACCTTTACCACTTCGACAAGGGGCCCGACAGAATCGTAAGCGCCCTCACCCGAAGGGGACTAACCTTAAATTACGTCGTCGAGGACTTGTCTTTTCTTGGCGTTGAGCAAATCGGCAAAGTTGCATTTCCGATGATCTGCTTTTGCGATATCGTCCCGGAGAAGAATCGGCTTAAACCGCACATGGATCAATACGGATCATACGGCATTGGGCTAAGCAAGAATTGGGGTAGAAAGAACGGCGTCCAGCCCGTTCATTACATCCTTCCAACATCGCCCTACGCGCGGGACTTCAGTCAAGCGATAATTGCAGCATTCTCTGCAATTGACAGCCTGGATACCGAGCCCGCAAATACACTATGTGACTTTCTCGTCACCAACCTCGCTTTTGCCAAACCATTATGGGGCAGCAACAACGGGACTAATTATTGCTTCGAAGACGAATGCGAGTGGCGCTTCATCCCTTCAGACATCGCAACGGGCATGCCGCGGTTCCTTCCTGAGCCCAAAGATGAGATGTTGGACAATTACCGTCGAACGCTTTGGATGCCCTCGACCTATCTTCTCAGTTTCTCCTACGGTAATGTCAGTGATATCTTCGTTCCCGAAGGAGAGGCGTCTTCATTGCTTAAAGCGATCAACGAACTGGATGCCACACAGGAAGAAAAGCGAGTCTTAAAGACAAAGGTGAGGGAGATATAACCGTGTACGGATCATTCAAAGATTTCGCACAGCCAAGCAAGGGGACGCCCATTCCGCAGCAAATGATCGACTATTTCAACTCGACGGTACCCAATACATTCGAATACAGGAAGAGCCGACCTGACGATCAAATTTGTGTCCTAGTCCCCAAAGATGGAAGCGCGCTCCAGATGGAGAAGCTCAGGCCTATGCTCACTGAAAAACAAGAAAGAATGGTAAATGGACAAATAACCTTCGAGACCGTAAAAAAATGATGGACAACACGCTCGAAGAAGTCGAATTCGATGGGAGCGGGGCGAATCTCAACTTAGACGACGAGCAGATTTCTTTTGGATATCTAATCAGGACCGTAGAAGACAACCAAGCGGCAAATGCGGCAAGGCTGTTCGCACGCAAAGAACCTTTGCGAATCGAAATGCCGCTGAAGTGCGACGGGGAGCACCTCACTGTCCCCCTTATCCAGCAGCCGTCGGATTCAATAGACATCCTTAATTTCAGAAGCGATACGGGAGCACTTGCCGTAAGCATGAGCATTAACACCGCAGGCCATACGATTGACTATAAATGTGATTTCAAGAACTCGAACGAGCCGAATGCCAGAAGATGTCTGACGGCAGCGGTTATCGCCGACGGGTTGAGAACGGGCAAAACCGTTATCGATGGATTCGGAGAGATCAACCAGACCCCGGATAAAGACGACGGTCGCAGGATTGGTCCATTCTGGAAAAAGGTGGTTGATGTCGAGGATGCGCTTGGGGTCACGTTCCGGGCAAGCGAACCGCTCGACAAAGCGACGTTCGCCCATGTCGAGCGCTTGCACCGTTGCATCTGCGAGGGAAAAGCAGTCGGGCTTGGTTTCAAGCCCGACTCGATAAGCATAAAAATCGAAGGCGATGCGCCAGATTGCGAAGGGACCACTTGTAGGCTGCTGTTTCCGCGAAAAGAAAACTTGACGATTTTCGGAGAACAATTCACGGTTTATTCGAACGTCGGGTTGCAGGGAATAACCCTAGGGCAGCCCGAGCTGGTTGGCGATGGAGAATTCAAGGTGCCGATTACGTACATCGCTGACTACCAATGCTCTATTCTCTACCTAGCCGCTAACCCCGAAGGAAATAACGGCAATGCCGAAAGGGTTTCCGAGATATTGTTCGAAGCATTGCCCGAAGGCAGAAGATACTAACGCTTCCGATGAATTAGAATGACCAGAACAAGCCGGCTTGATTCCGGGAAGCTCGTTCAACAATCAAAGAAGGCTCCGAAACCCCATGGTCACGGAGCCTTCGCTGTATCAACGGAAGCGCCGCCTCAAATACTCCTGCGACTGCGAAAAGCGCCCGTTAGTTCTTGATTGCCTTTTGCCATCAAGATTTTCAGCATTATTGGAAAGATTAAATCACTTGACATTATCCCTAATGGGCTCTCCAGTTAGAGGAGATACCCTTGTCATTATTGCAGTCGCTTCTTCTAAAAAGGAATTTGGCGTTGCGCCAGAATGTATCTTGTATTTCTTCCCTGACACGTCAAGAGTATAGAAAGACAAGGGCGCATCAAGGTCGAAAATACCTAGTTCCTTTCGTTCTTTTTGAATCGCCTGCAGCCTTATAAAACTAATTGCGAAACTCCCAACTTCGCCCGGCTCCAATTTCATTACACTACTTAAGGGGTGTAGCGTCCAGTACTTTGATTTCCTTAGATTTGGGATACCTCTACCCGGCATCCCATATTCGCGGATAAGCATTCTTGATTTAAGCCAGCCTTTAGCTCCGCGAGCGTTTTTCTTAAACCTAGCCCCCTCGATAACATGTGTGATGTACACCGGTTGATTTCCGTCGCATAAAATTTCAATATTGAAACAATTTGAATGGTGCTCGAACAAATCATAATGATCATCTTCAAAAAATATTCCACGCGCATAAACGCTCGTCTTGCTTTCGCTGCAGCCCATTACTAATGCCACGAGAGCCGCAAAGAATGTAGCCACTGCGTACAGCAGTGACCCGACTGCGGATATAGCCTGCCAGTCCATTAAGATTCCTTTCGTTGCTGACGCGACTGCTCAAAGCCAAACTTATCAAATTAAAGATGGGATTCATGAAGTCGGCGATCAGCCCGTCACCCTCTACCGCGGCACTCTCCCAGAATGCCGCGTCTATAATTTCCTGTAGGTCATCGTGGCTCTCGTTCACCTCAATGGTCCTCCTATCGTCGGCACGTTGGCACCACCAGCGTAGTGGCGGCGGAGAAGTGCAGCGGCTATTATCCGGTGACCAGGATTGGTCAAAAAAGCTTAACCATCAGTGGCTAAAAATGCTTGACGCTAACAAAGCAATTTTCGTTTACATTAAACAAGCCATTTCAATCATGGAATGGAAGTTGCTTTTAGGCACGCTAAATCACATATCGTCATCGTTAACTTTCGTCTGGCTTTGCGATCTTTCATCCAACGCTTCTATCGCTTCTTTGAGGTCTTCTTGAATCCATTTGGACCTCAATCGCCCCATTCGTGATTTCGACCCGACTTCGTCTAGCTGGGCTTCAATGCTATTCAGCCATTCAATGGCTTCGTCCAAACTGTTGTTATCAGGGTAATTCTTCATGCTTGAGTGGAAAAATGAGCGCAGCGATAGCTGAGATTCAGCATCTCCTTCATAGATAGATTTGACAATGCACTCAACAGACAAACCTAACATCTTTCTTGGGGATTGGGATTTTATGACATCTTCAAGAAGCGCGGAAAGCGATATCCCTGTATTCTGGTCAATTTTAGAAAGCTCGAACCTGATGGAATTTAAATCCTGCTTTCTTTCGTTGTGTTCAATGCTTGTTGCTAGAACCTCAATTATCTGACCAACTTCCTTGTCGTAAAAGCCATTGAACATTGGTATTTCTTCTCTCAGTAATTTTGCGCTGCATTGAGGGTCACGGCTGGCAGCTCGTTTTAGAGAGTCAATAAGTTTTTCGAGATTAGTCTCACCCCAGAACTCCAGATTTTTTAGTGCAACTGAAATGCTGACAATCTCAGGAAACCATCTATGCGAATACTGTCCATCAGACAATAGGGCTTCAAGCCGGTTCGCAAACGATTCAACTTGATTGTCTTCCATTGAACGCAGGGTATGCCATTGGTCAATGAGGCCTTGAGCCTCAATGTCTGCTGCAGAATCAGGGTTTTTAATTAGAACAAACTCTCTAAAGGAGTCCTCAACGAGTTTGGGACATACATTTCCCCCTTCTGTTAAGGGGGCTAGAGCCTTAGATATAAGTGAGTAGTATTCGTATTCCAGAACCTTAGAGTCATCAATCATATTCACGGCCATATTCGAGGTTTTAGGCTTCTTGGTATTTTTACCTGCTGATGCCAAGACTGCATAACCGATAAATGAAGAGAGCGCCCGAGCCCTTCCAACAAAGTCTATTGTCTTATCAACAAGAATTGGTGTTCCTAAAACACAATTAATTACGGGAATCGATCTCGCTATGGCCCTCACATTGATGGTGGACGCTTTAATTCCATCGAGAATCGCTTTCTCAACGTTAAAGTCAATATGTTCGGGTAGCTGCATCTTGGGCTCAATCGCGACTTTATATAGTTCCTGAAAATCTGGCTCAAATGCAATTTGTCCCATAACCGCTTTTTCGATAGAACTGTCTTCCTCGAACGACAATGGCTTATTTCTGACGAGCATCACATGCCAGCCATAGTTTTCGACCATATTGTTGACGAACCCAAGAAAAGTCTGGTCATCTTGGGCAAAGTTGCTACGCTCGCAATCATCAAAAATCACGAGAACTTTCTTCATGTCAATTAAAGTCAATAGCAGATCGGGTTTAATTGACATTTGAATTCCAAGCTTAGCAAGCTTTTTACTAACTATCGAGTTTCCAGCCGCAAGTACACTCTTCTTGAGGACATTTAAAGCGGCATCGAGGCGATCAGTAGAGTTTTCGCAAAAATGAAATACTGAGGCCATAACTCTACTGAAAACTTCCTCATAATCGGAAACGCCGAATAATGAAACGCGGCATATCTTAATTCCAATTTCATCAAGTGCGGCTTTAAGATCGTGCTCACAATAATATGTTTTACCTGTACCCCATTCGCCATACAGGACTAACGCTTGAAGAGTATTGGTATCGCATTCCATGAAGCATTTAACTTTCTCAGTTACTTCTTTTGCTTGCATTGCCGTGAACTCCAGTCGATTAATATCTCACCTTGCAACACTTAGTCAAATGATTGTTAACCAGTTGATTGCCCATATCTTATGATGGATAGTATTAAACGTGCGTTCGTAATTGTTGTGATTGTATTTTTCGAGACTAATAGAGGGCGGGGTGCATCGGTTGTAGCCGATACACCCCGCCCTCTGCTCTCATTCACCAATAGCTCTAGAGAGCTCATTATTGCCACGCCGCCCCCTCTTTATCCACTGATTCCCCAGGCCTTTGCAAGGTCTCTATCGTAGCTCAGCGGCTGTTTTTCAAGGTCAAGAGGGTCAACCTGGATGCGCATCGGATACGCCGCCGCCGTCCCGCTCACTATGCACGATCCCTGCGGTAATACCGGAATCATACTCAAGCTTGCCTTGTCTATGAAAGACACGGCTTTCGACACAGCCCTCAGATCCTCGTCATTAACAAGTCGATGGATGAAGTAGTTGTGCATCTGGGAAAGAATCGTGGGCGAGATGTCGGCCGGCCTTTGACTACAAACCGTCAAATACATGCCGAATTTTCTACCCTCTTTGACTATTTCCTCGAATGTCTCCAGTCGATAATCGCGCCAGCTCTCGCTTTCGCGCTGGGATGAATAAGAAAGAATGTTGTGTGCCTCATCCACGACGAGGTGGGCGCTGCTCTTCATATCGGACTGCCCGCGAGTTTTCTGCATCCGATACAGAGTCTTGGCGATAACAAGCGGCACGACTTTCTTCTGTTCAAGGTTCACGTCGCGAAGCGAAACCACCATAACGCTTTTACCGCCTCGCCAGATACAGCTATCCTGCGGTTCGTAGAGTTTCGAAGCCTCCGCAAGCTCCGAGGCGTAACGCTGGATCATTGGCGCTATGTGCTCTCGAACGGCAACGCCAGAGCGGGTGAGTTCGATAAGACGATATCTGACAATGAACTCAAGCAGCAATGGCGTATCCTCGGCCAATGCATCGCAGGGCAACTCCTCGATCCTCAACGAGGCAAAAACGCGCTCCGTATCCTCTGGAGAATTGAGATAAGCTGACGAGTTGCGCAACCGAAGTAGCGGCGGATCGTTACGCCTAAACACTTCTATCGAATCCAGCGCATCTTCGACATCGTTTCTATTGATGCCGGGCACAAGCGAGAAGAGTTTTGCGAGGTCATCGCGCTGCTCATCGAATACCGGAGCCGATCCACAGTATCCGCCAAGAAGATTCTTTATCATTCCTCGCAGATACTGTCCGGAGTTATTAGCGTCCTTGACCTTTTGGGCCTTATTTATACAACGTCTCAAAAAAGGCCGCTGGGTCTTCTCAGTTGCTCTAGAGAGCATTGCCCACATGTCAACATCAAAATAGAAATCTGAAGATACGGGAATTCGGTCGCCACCATTCCTCGTATCGAGCCTGTATACGGCTTTGTCGCGAGACAGCACCGAATCTGATGTATATTCGTTATTAAAATCAATAAATAAGAATATGCTAGCTTCTTGGCAAGTGCGCTGGCAAAGGCAATCCGTAAAGATCCGGCAAAGTGTATTCGATTTGCCGGAACCGGTATTGCCGAAGATGCCGATATGGCTCGCGAATAAAGCGTTGAACGGCAGCGTTACGTCGATCCCATCATGCCCAGCCAGGCTTCCCACTCGGAACCCAGAGCCGGAGATAGACGAGGTCGAATTAACAATCTCAAGCTTCTTTGGGGGAAGAAGGTACGTCTTCGACCTGACCAGGGGAAGAACTTCCACGCCGCGCTTGAATTTACCCGCAGCGAAGCTGCCGAATATCGAAACGTCCACGTAGCGATCTAGATACGACCCCGGAGACTCACGTTTATTGGAATCAGCAGATGACGAAGCCCTGCGTTCCTGCTGATAATCCCCTTCTACGATACCTATCACATCGTCGTAGCCACAGGGAATTCGCACATATCCCCCAACTGACACCCCACGGACAAGCGAGCCGTGGAAGAACGTGCTCGCCTCGTTGGCTTCGCTGTATACCCTCACCTTAACCACGGTGCCTCGGACCTCGGCAACCTCTCCTACAAGAAGGAAATCTTGGTCTAGCTCGTCGCGCATCTTATCACCTCTGTAAGCTCATTGAGGCCAATAACCCCATTTTCTTTCGGTACGAGATAAAAGACGTTGTCCATGTCGGGGAAAAAGGCACGATAGCTCTCAGCGGCTTCCCGATGATAGCAGGAGATAATGATTAGTAATTTCGGATTGGAGCGTGCGGCTCTTTTCGTGAGTTCACGAATATGCTCATCGGCGAATGAAAACCCAAACACCAGGAGCAAAGCATTGTTCCTGTCAAGCTCGTTCGCGAAAATGCGAAGCAAGTCATAGTAGCTTTGCTCGAGAACAGTTTCCTCGAATTTCTTCTTCGCGGGATTGACGACGCACATCGTTGAATCGTAATTGCGCCCGAATGCACGAATCGGCTCCTTTTCACCTTCGGGCAGACTCGACGCCATTTTTTCCAACGTCGATATCCCATCCTCGTCGCAAGGCTTGACAATCAGTTCGTTCACGTTGCCAGCAACCGGCAGCTCGAGAGCCCCATCGCAGCCATCGAGGCATGAGGCGAGAAGATCCTTAAAAGCCGAATAGGTAATGGCCCCATCATCATTGCGCCTCCACGTTAGGGACCCGTGGAGCTTAAGCACGTTAGCTGTCGTCACCTGAGACGTGTATTCCATGAATAGCGATTGTTCACACATGAGTCGGCTAAAAGATGAGGAGTCGAACCTCGGAGACATCCGCCCCGCAAACCCATCATTAAAAGGAATCCCCAGCTCCTCGAGTGCTACCTCGATCAGCGGATCATAATTGGTGGTAAAAACATTCAGGCGCTTCGGGAGAAGAGTTGTTCCCCTATCGGAAATCAATCGACGAGCTGCCGAAAGAAAATTTTTTTGCTCCGGCGTTGGCGACGCATCATAAAGGGGCCACATTACAGAACGGAAGTACTCAAGGCGTAAAAGGCTTCGAACAACATTCCAATTGGAACTCGACCGATCGCGCAGACGCTCATCAACTTCCTGAAACCACGACTCCCTGTGACCGAGTGTCGGAACGACTTCCAATGAGAATGCCGACCCGATTAATATATTGACATGTGCATTGGCAAAGACTTTGCGGAGAAATGCTAGCTGTTCATTCCGAATGCCGCCTTTAACGTCCACTTCAATTATGTCAGTCGATTTAGAAGCCAAGGCAACTCCTTAGTCAAAACATCCACAAGATCCCGCCGACACCGAATGCTATTCCTTAAGAACCGATCGGTGCTATTAAGCTATTAATCGATATAGTATCGGATGATTATTAGCGAATGCATTGCCATCTTAACAATCTTAGTCATCGGTGTTTCTATCTGAATGCCGCCATAGCTTTATTGGATATACGCCCATTAAGAAAATCATCAGGCGAAATCCCCAGAACGGACTTAAGGCTAGAGCCGTGGGGCATCCCTGTGGTCACTTTTTAGGATATGCAAAAAAACGCTGTAGGCGGAAGCGATCCCGTCCAGAAGCGTCTCCTCGCGCCGGCGCAGCTCTTTTTGCTGAAGTTCCGCCAGAGCGGCG
>CALHWR010000012.1 GCA_938036665.1 uncultured Collinsella sp.
AGCGGCGCGTCGGTCATGCCGGCACGCTCGACCCCATGGCATCGGGTGTCATGGTGGTGGGCGTGGGTCAGGCCACCCGTCTGTTGGGCATGCTCACACTCGATACCAAAAGCTACGTCGCCGACATCTCGTTTGGCGCCGAGACCAATACCGATGATGCGGAGGGCGAGGCGGTCCGCACGGTGGCTGTTGCCAACGAGCTCCGCGATCCTGCCTATGCCCGTGAGCACTTGGCCGCCATGCTGGGTCCGCAGATGCAGGTGCCGCCGGCGTTTTCGGCTATCTCGGTCAATGGCGTTCGCGCCTACAAGTCTGCTCGCGAGGGCAATGCGGTGGACCTACCTCCGCGCCCCGTCGAGGTCTATGCCGCCGACCTGATCGCCGTGGGCGGCGAAGGTGATACGTGTGTGTGGACCGTGGCGTTTTCGGTGAGCAAGGGCACCTATATCCGTGCGCTCGCTCGCGACTTGGGCCGCGCCTGCGAGAGCGCCGCGCACATTTCCGCGCTGCGCCGCACGGCTTCCGGTGTTGTTTCCATTGGCGCTTGTCATGCGGTCGAGGAGCTTTCTCCCGAGTCCGCGGCTGGCTTTGCCCTGGATCCCATTGCGGCCCTGGGCGCCACGCGTGTTGACTTGCCGGGCAATCTTGCCGAAGACCTGCTCTGCGGCCGACGCATTCCCATTGAGCGTGCGCTTGCCGATTTTGATGCCTCGAAGGCGCCTTTTGCGTTGGTGCTCGATGGGGGACTCAAGGCGCTCGCCCGCATTGAGAGTGGCCGCTTTGTCATGGAGCATGTTTTCCCGCAGGCAATCGGCGGTGTTCGATGATTTTATCCGCTCGCGAGCTCGCGCGTATCTTTTTCGAAGGCGAGTCGGACGAGGCTCGCATCGTTACTGCCGATGCGTTTGATGAGTGCGAGCACTTGGGTGCTGCCTCGATCGCCATTGGCGTTTTCGATGGTGTGCACCGTGGACACCAGGAACTCATCGAAGCGCTTGTCCGTGATGCCCGTGCCCATGGCTGCAAGGCGGTCGTGGTCACTTTCGATCCCGATCCGGACGTTGTGGTGAGCCCATCGCCCGCTCAAAAATTGATGACGACGGCCGACCGTCTACATGCCCTGGCACTAACCGGGGTCGATGCGGTCGTGGCCGTTCCCTTTACGCCCGCGGTGGCGGCACTCGACCACGTCGGTTTTCTCGCACTGTTGTCACGCGTTGTCGACATTCGTTCGATTCGCGTTGGCAGCGACTTTAGGCTGGGTCGCGGCGGTGCTTCTGGTGTTGCCGAGATGCGCGCCTGGGGTGCCACGCGCGGTGTTGACGTTTATGGTCACGACCTGCTTTGCGAGGGCGGCGAGGCCATTTGCGCCACCCGCATTCGTCGCGAGCTGGGACAGGGCCATGTGGGGCTTGCTGCTGGGTTACTCGGCCGCCCGTATATGGTGCGTGGCGGTGTTATTCGCGGCCGTCACGAGGGTTCTGGCATGGGCTTTCCCACGGCAAACCTGCAGGTTCCCGACGGCATTCAGGTGCCTGCCGATGGCGTGTATGAGGGCCTGGTGCTCGTCGATGACACCGTATGGCCTGCTGCCGTTAACGTCGGCCTGCCGCCGACGTATGCCGACGATGCCGCTTCATCGCATCTCGAGGCTAACTTAATTGGTTATACGGGCGACCTGTACGGCGCTTTCGTTTCGCTGGCGTTTACGCGCTGGCTGCGTCCCTCGCGTGTTTTCGAATCGCTGGATGAGTTGATCTCGACCGTCGAGGGTAATATCGAGGACATTCGTCACAACTTGGGCGAGCAGGGGGTGAGCATCCGTGATTAGCGATGAGGAAAAAGACCAGGTACGCGCTGCGTCCGACCTAGTTGCCATCGTGCAGGAAACGGTTGAGCTCAAGCCCCGCGGCCATGAGTTTTGGGGCTGCTGCCCCTTTCATGGCGAAAAGACGCCGTCCTTCCATATTATCCCCGCCACGCAGGTGTGGCATTGCTTTGGCTGCGGCGAAGGCGGGGATGTCTTCACTTATATCATGAAGCGCGAGAACCTGAACTTTCCCGAGTCAATCCGTTATTTAGCCGATCGCGCGGGTATTGAGCTGCACGACACCGGAGATCGCCGCGAGCGCGGTACCAAGCGAGCCCGCATCTACGATCTGTGCGCCGAGACCGCCCAGTTCTACCACACCATGCTTATGCGCGGTAAGGACGGCCGTCCGCGTGAGTACTTTGCCAGCCGCGGCATGGGTGGCGACGTCTGCCGCCACTACTGCCTGGGCTTTGCACCGGGCCGCAACGCGCTGGTGTCGCACCTGTCCCAGGCGGGTTTTACCCCGCAGGAGATGATCGACGCCAACGTCGCCGTGAGCCGCGGGCGCGGGCAACTAGCCGACCGCTTCTACGACCGCGTGATGTTCCCCATCTTTGACGAGCAGGGTCACAACATTGCCTTTGGTGGTCGCATCATGGGTGACGGCCAACCTAAGTACCTCAATACCGCCGAGACGAGTGTATTTCATAAAAAGCGAAACCTCTATGGCTTTAATTGGGCCAAGGAGTTTATCGTCGCGCAAGATACCGCCATCGTGGTTGAGGGCTATACCGACTGCATCGCCTGCTGGGAGGCGGGGATTAAAAACGTCGTCGCTACGCTGGGCACGGCGTTGACGGAGCATCACGTCAAGACGCTCACCCGCTTTGCCAAGCGCATTGTGTATATGTTTGACGGTGATGCCGCGGGCCAGAAGGCCGCTCGCCGTGCGATTCAGTTTATCGAGCAGGATTCGATGGACCTGCGCTGCGTGGTGCTGCCCGACGGCAACGATCCCATGGAGTTCATCACGGCGCACGGCGGAGAGGAGCTGCAGAAACGCATCGACGCTGCCGAGCCGCTCATGGACTTCGTGTACCGTTCGCTGCAGGAGTCGAGCGACATTACCACGCCGGGCGGTCGTGCCAAGGCGCTCGAGGATGCGCTGACGCTCATCTATCCGCTGCGCGATAGCTACATGATCGATACGTACTTTATCCAGATTGCCGACCTGCTTGGCTTGGATCTGGAGACAGTGCGTGCGAGCTCGGGCCGTGTGTTTCGCGATGTCGCCAAGCGCGAGGATGCCGAGCGCCGCCGCGAACAGAACTATGAGCGCCAGCGGGCGCAGGCTGAGCGGTCCGGCGGGACGGGCAGTCGGGCGTCGAGTTCTCGCGATACCGGTCGCGGTGCTTGGGCATCGGGCGCGACGCCGCCGGTGTCCGCGCCGGTCGAGGAAGAGCCGTACGACTATGTCCCGCTCGATGCCTACGGTGCCGCGCCCGTGGAGGCCGTCGACGACCTGCCGCCGATCGATGTGCCTGATGGTATGGGCTCTGCGCCCGCCGGTGCCCCGGCAGACGCCTCGGCCCCTATGGTGCTGACCGATTTGGAACGCAAGTCCTTGGCGGGGGAGCGTGAGCTGCTGACCATGCTCACGAGCTACCCCGACCTGTTCCGGACATATGCCGACCGTATCTGCTCGATTGAGTGGGTGGATCCGCGCCACGAGTCGATTGCATGGGCCGTACTGGCGACGCCCCCGGGCACCGATCCCGCGGCCTGCATGGATGCGGCTCGTGCGGTATGTCCCGAGGCGGCATCGCTTGTCAGTGCCGGTCGCATCTCGGCTACGAGCAAGCACCCCACCGAGACGAACATCGTCTTTATGCTTGACACGCTCGAGCTCTACACCATCAAGCGCCGCATGCGTGCCGCGCAGGCCAAGCTGCGCCAGGACCGTTCGCTCGATGATGAGGCCCGCCGCGCGCTGACCGTGCAGGCCGCGCAGGATTCGCATCGTCAACGCGAGCTGCAAAAGTCGATCGGCGGCGTGGCGGACCCGTTCCGTTTGATCGGTTTGGAGACCGCGGGCACCGAACAGGCCTAGATGTTGTGGTCAACCATCGTATTCTCGCCTATATCCAGTCCTCTTTTTGGGTATAGACGTCACTGTGTGTGCTAAAGTATTGAGTCCTGTGGACTATGAAGGGAGAATCTGTGCCAAAAAAGACTGAGAGCACGGGTACTGGGCTGGAATCCTACGTTGCAAAGCTCATGGGCAACGGCTCAAACAGGACTTCGGTAACCGAGGACGAGATTCAGGTCGCCCTAAAGGATATCGATGTAACTGATGAGCAGCTCACCGCGGTGTATTCCGCGCTGCGCAACAGCGGCATCCAGATTATCTCCGCGAGCGGTAACGACGACGCTCCCATGGACGTCGACGATGACGATAACGATACCGATGCCGACGACTTTGGTGACGATGACGAGCACGATTCCGGCTCGCTCGACGATCACGAGCTCAAGATGGCCCGTCAGGCCGATGCCGAGATGGGCTCCTCCAAGAGCAAGAAGAAACGCACCGTGCGCACATCCCGTTCGCGTTCGCGCGTGCGCGGTATCGATGCCTCTACGGTGATGTTGACCGGCGACCCCGTCCGCATGTACCTCAAGGAGATCGGCAAGGTCGACCTGCTGACCGCCTCCGAAGAGGTCGATCTGGCTATGAAGATCGAGGCGGGTCTCGAGGCCACCGAGAAGCTCGAGGCCGCCGAGGCGGGCGAGCTTGAGCTCACGCGTTCCGAGATGCGTCGTCTGACCCGTATCGAGAATGTCGGCCTTGAGGCCAAGCAGGCGCTCATTAGCGCCAACCTGCGTCTGGTCGTCTCCATCGCCAAGCGCTACGTCGGTCGCGGCATGCTGTTCCTGGACCTGATCCAGGAGGGCAACCTCGGCTTGATTCGCGCCGTCGAGAAGTTTGACTACCAGAAGGGCTTCAAGTTCTCCACCTACGCAACGTGGTGGATCCGTCAGGCCATTACGCGCGCTATCGCCGACCAGGCCCGTACCATCCGTATTCCCGTGCACATGGTCGAGACCATCAACAAGCTCGTCCGCGTGCAGCGCCAGCTCCTCCAGGACCTGGGCCGCGACCCGACCCCCGAGGAGATCGGTGCCGAGATGGACATGAGCGCCGATCGCGTCCGCGAGATCCAGAAGATCTCGCAGGAGCCCGTGTCGCTCGAAACTCCTATCGGCGAGGAAGAGGATTCCCAGCTGGGCGACTTCATCGAGGACTCTCAGGCTATCGTTCCGCCCGATGCCGCCAGCTTCTCCATGCTGCAGGAGCAGCTCACCCAGGTGCTCGATTCGCTTGCCGATCGCGAGCGCAAGGTTATCGAGTTGCGCTTTGGCCTTGTTGACGGACATCCCCGCACGCTCGAGGAGGTCGGTCGCGAGTTTGGCGTCACGCGCGAGCGCATTCGCCAGATCGAGTCCAAGACCCTGGCCAAGCTCCGCCACCCGAGCCGCAGCAGCAAGCTCAAAGACTATATCGAAAGCTAGTCAAGCAAGAAGCGCCCTCAAGCACATCCGCTTGGGGGCGCTTTCATGTGGTCATTGGGGACGTCCCCAATGACTAGGTCGGAAAAAATCTCAAAAAAGTTCTTGCCCTAAGCTGATTCGTCCGTATAATAAACTTCGTTGCTTGAGAGCACGCACCTATTCCTCGGTAGCTCAATGGTAGAGCACGCGGCTGTTAACCGCGCTGTTGTAGGTTCGAGTCCTACCCGGGGAGCCAGGTTGTAAAACCCGTCGCTTTTGCGGCGGGTTTTTTCATGCCGCGACCACTTGACTCGAACGTTGCCATATCAACATTTCGTGTCGAGGATGTAATCCCGCGACCCACCACCTCAACATGGCGCGGTCGTTGTAGAATATTGCAATGATTGCTCCCACGACATGGTGCCGCGAGCACCAGATAAGGAGATTCTTGTGTCTGAGACCATTAACGGCAGCCTGAGCGTCTCGAACGACGTTATTGCCGATATTGCCGGTTATGCCGCGATGACGTGCTATGGCGTCGTCGGTATGGCTGAGCAGCTCCAAGGCGCCGAGAGCGTGCGCCTGCTTGCCGGTCAGCGCCTCCGCAAGGGCGTGCTTGTCTCCGCCGACGAGAACGGCCTTACGGTCGATCTTCACGTCGTGCTCGAGAACGGCGTCAACATGAAGTCCGTCTGCCACAATCTTTCGAGCTCCGTTGCCTTCGCCCTGCAGGAGATCGCCCAGATCGATCCCGCCAGCCTTAAGATCGGCATCCATATCGACGCGCTCAAGAGCCGTCTGAACTAGCATCCGAAAACGGAGATTCAAATACCCATGATTGCAAAGACCATTCGCACCTGTTTTCCGATCGCTGCGGCTGCCGTTTCCGACAAGGCCGAGGAGATCAACAAGCTCAACGTCTTCCCCGTGCCCGACGGCGACACCGGCACCAACATGTCGCTCACGCTCGCCTCGGTGACCAAGGAGCTCTCCGCCCTTCCCGCCGATGCCGACATGGAGGCCATTGCCGGCGCCATCACCCACGGCTCCCTGATGGGCGCCCGCGGTAACTCCGGCGTCATTACCTCGCAGATCCTGCGCGGCGTGGCCGAGGGCCTTGTCTCCGCCGACGAGCCCATTACGTCCGCCAACATCGCCTTCGCCTTCCGTCGTGCCGTCAAGGTGGCCTTCCAGGCCGTCCGCAAGCCCATCGAGGGCACGATCCTCACGGTGCTGCGCGATGTCTCGACCAAGGCCGACGAGTGCGAAAAGAAGAAGTTCTCGGCCGAGGATGCGCTCGATGCTATCGTCGTCGAGGCCTACCAGTCCGTCGCACGCACGCCCGACCTGCTGCCCGTCCTCAAAGAGAACGGCGTGGTCGACTCCGGCGCCTTCGGCTTTGCCATCTTCCTGGAGAACTTTGTTGCCGCCGCGCTTGGCCGCAGCACCGTTGTCGAGGATTTCTCCGCCACGTTTGATTCCGCTGGCTCTGCCCGCGACGCGGCCCTCAATCGCGTTGAGATCGAGGCCAACGACGACTGGGAGGGCTCGGAGTTCCGCTACTGCAACGAGTTCCTCTTTAAGGCTGACGCTCCCTTTGACGAGGATGAGTGCCTTAAGTTCCTGGGCTCTATGGGCGACTGCGAGTTGCTCGTGGGTGCCTACCCCGACTACAAGATCCACGTGCACTCCAACACACCCAACCTGGTGCTCGAGCACATGCTGCAGCTTGGCCAGATCTATGAGGTCTTTATCCATAATATGGAGATGGAGGCCCACGACCGTACCGCCAAGATCCACGAGGATCAGGAGAAGGCCGCCGAGCCCGCGAAGGCCCTGGGCTTTGTCGCCGTTGCCGCCGGTTCCGGCGAGGCCGACATCCTCAAGTCCCTCGGCGTCGACGTGATCGTGTCGGGTGGTCAGACCATGAACCCCTCGACTGCAGACCTGCTGGGTGCTGTTGACCAGGTCAACGCGACCTCGGTCATCATCCTGCCCAACAACGGCAACATCCGCATGGCCGCTGAGGCCGCAGCCTCTGCCTGCACCGACAAGAAGGTCGCCGTCGTTCCCACCAAGACCGTTCCGCAGGCCTTCTCCGCGCTGTTCGCGGTCCTACCCGATTCCGAGCTTGAGGATGCCGTCGCCGCTATGGTCGACGCCATCAGTGAGGTTCGCGATGGCGAGGTCACCCGTGCCGTGCGCGATTCCAGCGCCTCCGACGGCTCGCCGATTCACTCCGGTGACGTCATGGGTATCATTGCCGGCTCCATCGATGTGGTCGGCTCCGACGTGAAGCAGGTCACGCTCGATTGCATTAATCGTATGCAGGAGGAAGAGGAGGGCGACGCACTGACGATTCTGGCTGGCGAGGAGCTGTCCGATGAGGCCTTCCAGGAGATTGTCGACGCCATTGAGGAGGCTCAGCCCGATCTGGAGATTGACGCCCATCGTGGCGAGCAGCCGCTCTATCCCGTGATCTTCTCGATCGAGTAGGCTCTGCCTATGTCCGAGCTGTGCCCCGTGCCGCGCGTCTCGGAGCGCTTTGCCCAGAGCAATGCGCTCGACGAGGATATCGCGCGACTCAAATATGTTTCGGGTAAACGTGAGGAGGCCCTTCGCCGTCTGGGAATTCGGACGGTGGGGGACCTCCTTCTCCATATCCCTCATCGATACCTGGACTTTACGCGCTCCTGGTCCATCGAGATGGCGCCCATCGGTACCGTGTGCACCATCATCGCCACGGTCGACCGTATCGTCCGAAAGCAGCCGCGTCCGCGCATGCAGGTGACCGAGGTCTCACTCGTTGACGAGACGGGCGTGCTGCAGGTCGCCTTTTTCCGCCAGCCCTGGATTGCCCAGCAGCTTAAGCAGGGCGACCGCCTGGCCGTGATGGGTAAGGTCGAGTTTGCCTACGGCTTTAAGCAGATGGCCTCGCCGCACTTTGAAAAGCTTGATGACGGGCGTGCTGCGGGCACCATTTTGCCGGTCCATTATGTGAGTGACGGCGTGAGTCAGGCATGGATGCGCCGTATCGTGAGCGGTGCGCTCGAAGTGGCTGCTAATCCGTTCGATCCCATTCCCGCGCCGCTGCGCGCAAAGCGGAAGCTCATGAGCAATGCCCGTGCGCTGCGCTCGATCCACTTTCCCTCGAGCATGGCCGAGCGCGATATCGCGCGCGCACGGCTTGCCTACGAGGAGTGTCTCTGCTTGCAGCTCGCACTGCGTCTGCGCAACGATGGCGGTATGGTCGACGTGGTGCCTTATGCGCATGCCGCGGGCGAGCACCTGGCCGCGCTTAAGCAGGCCCTGCCGTTTTCGCTGAGCGACGAGCAGGACGCCGCGTTCCAAGATATCCTGCGCGATATGTGCGATGGCGGGCGCGTGATGAACCGCCTGCTGCTGGGCGATGTCGGTACCGGCAAGACCGCTGTTGCCGCCTGCGCGCTGGCTGTGGCTGCCGATAGCGGCACGCAGGCCTGCGTTATGGCGCCCACGGGCGTGCTGGCGCGTCAATATGCCGATAAGACCGGCCCTCTGCTCTCGCAGGCCGGCATGTCTTGGGCGCTTCTGACGGGTGCCACGCCGGCCGCAGAGCGCGAGCGCATCCATGCCCAGCTGGAATCGGGAGAGCTCGATGTCCTCTTTGGCACCCACGCGGTGCTTTCGGATAACGTTGCGTTCAAGCATCTGTCGCTCGTGGTCATCGATGAGCAGCACCGGTTTGGCGTCGGTCAACGCAACGCCCTGCGTGCGAAGGGCCCTGGTGCCGATCTGCTCGTTATGACGGCAACGCCCATCCCACGTACGCTGGCACTTTCGGTCTACGGCGATCTGGACACGAGCATCATCCGCCATCGGCCCGTCCCTGGCGCTGGCGTGACGACACGCGTGCTTACCGAGTCGAGCCGCGACCTTGCCTATGGCGCCATCCGCGAGGCGCATGAAAAGGGTCAGCAGGCCTACGTGATTTGCCCGCTCGTGGAGCCGAGCGACTCGGCCGATGAGCTGGAGGACGTGCCCGGTATCGCCCGCGACGGCGAGGGCCGCGTGACGGTCCCCGTGCCGCTGCACGATACGGCGACCGAGCTCGATCGCCTGCGTCTGGCGTTGCCGGGTCTTGCCATCGAGCGCCTTCACGGCCGCATGCCAGCGGGGGAGAAGGACCAGGTTATCGATGCCTTCAAGCGCGGCGAGATTGACGTGCTCGTCTCGACTACGGTGGTCGAGGTGGGCGTCGACGTGCCCAACGCCACCGTCATGGTCATCGAGAACGGTGAGCGCTTTGGCTTGGCGGCCCTGCACCAGCTGCGCGGCCGCGTGGGCCGCGGCAGCGTGTCGGGCACCTGCCTGGTCATGACGCACTCCAAGGGCAACGGCGGCGCTTCGGCGGCGCAAGACCGTCTCCAGTCGCTCGAAAAGACCTCGGACGGCTTTACGCTCGCCCAGATGGACCTGCGTCTGCGCCACGAGGGCGAAATTCTGGGGTACCGCCAGCATGGCGGTGTGACCCTGCGCTTTGTCGACCTGGATGCCGACGAGGAGCTGATCGAGTGGGCCCATTTGGACGCGGTCGAGCTCTTGCGGTATGCTTGCACCCTTGACTCCGTGGCGACGCGCCCCCTGCGCGATGCGGTCGCCATGCGATATCGACACATTTTTAAGGAGGTCAGCGGAGGATGAGAATCATCGGCGGCGAATGGCGCGGTCGTAAGATCGAGGAGCCCCGTGGTCGCGATGTCACCCGCCCCACGACCGATCGCGTGCGCGAGGCATGCGCATCTATGGTCATGTCGGCATTTGACTTCGATCTGGACGAGGTCCGCGTGCTGGACGCCTTTGGCGGCTCCGGTGCCTTAGGGTTAGAGATGCTCTCACGTGGTGCCCGCTCACTCACGACGTTCGAGATCGATCGGAATGCCGCGCGGCTCATTACCAAGAATATCGAGTCGCTCTGCCGTGACCGTGCGCGTTGGCGCGTGGTAACGGGCGACATGCTGGCGAGCGCCTCGCGCGGTCGTGTGCCGGGCGGCCCCTTTGATCTGGTCCTGCTCGACCCGCCCTATGCTTTTGGTGCCGAGCCGGTCGAGGAACTGCTGCAGAACCTGGCTCAGCAGGGTCTGCTTGCACCTGGCGCTTATGCCCTGTTTGAGCATGCCGCCGCCGATGCGGGCGCGCGTCCGGCAGGCTTTGAGATCGTGCGCGAGAAGCGCTACGGCATTACCTCGGTCGACCTGCTTCGTTGGGTCGGCAACGGCGAGGATGATGGTATCGATAGCGACGCACCCACGGAGGACGCCCATGAATGACACTATCAACCGCGTGATTGTCCCGGGCACCTTCGATCCCATCACATTTGGCCATATCGACGTCATCCGCCGTGCCCGCCGCATCTTTCCCAGCGTGATCGTCGCTGTTGCCGAGTCGCAGGGTAAAAACGGTGTGGGCACCACGTTTATGCTCGATGAGCGCGTGGCGCTGGCCCGCGAGGCGCTCGGTGATATCGACGGCGTCGAGGTCCTGCCCTTTACCGGCCTCTTGGTCGACTTCGCTCGCGAGCAGGGGGCGGGGGCCGTGGTCAAGGGCCTGCGCGCCATGACCGACTTTGAGTACGAGCTGCAGCAGGCCGACCTCAACTATCGCTTGGATAACGAGCTGGAGTCTATCTTTGTCATGAGTGCGCCGCAGTACGGCTATATCTCGAGCTCGGTCGTTCGCCAGATCGCCTCGCTCGGCAGCGATGTATCGACGTTTGTCCCGCCCAACGTGGTCGAAGCGCTCAGACATCGCTTTTCGTGACGTTTTTTATTGCCTGGTGGCATGTGGTAAACTAGCACGATGATATGTTACCTATGAAAGGAGACCGGATGCCGGGCGAGAATTTTCCTGGCGATAGGATCGTCAGCTTGGTCGATGAGCTCGAAGGGCTGATCGAGGAAGCCAAGCCGCCTTTCGGCAAGAACGCTCAGTTCAAGGTCATCGACGCCGACGTGTTCTTCAACATCCTCGACGAGATCCGCATGAGCTATCCCGAGGAGTGGCAGAAGTCCCGCCGTATCCTTAAGGAGCGCGAGGAGCTTATGGCTTCCGCCGCCGCTCAGGCCGATTCCATCATCGCCGACGCTCAGCAGCAGGCCCTCACCATTGCCGGTGAGCAGGAGATCGTCCGCTTAGCCCAGCAGCAGGCCGACGACATCCGCGATCGTGCCCAGCAGTACGAGCGCGAGACGCGTTATGCTGCCGAGGACTACGCAGAGCAGGTCTTTACGCACCTGGAGGAGAACCTCAAGAGCCTGACCGGCACCGTTACCCGTTGCCGTCAGCAGCTCAACGAGGGTGCCGCCCAGCAGAATGGTCAGTGGTAATGGCTGAGTTCCCGAGCGTTACCGTCGATCTTTCCGAGCCGTTCGAGTTTCCTGGTGATTCGTATCCGCTGACCGGTAAGGTCGACGTCGCCACCTACATGGTGGGCGAGAAGGAGTATCAGCTACAGGACGGCATCGACTACGACGTTGTCTTTACCAATGCCGGTACCGGTGTCTTGCTCACGGGCATGGTTCGCGCGCACGCCACCGGCGAGTGCGACCGTTGTCTGGAGCCCGCCTCGTTTGATATCGCCGGCGAGATCGAGGAGTTCTACCTCTTCGAGGAGCCCGAGGATCCCGAGGCCTACGAGGACGGCTACGAGCTCCTGGGTGAGGACCGCATCGTCGATTTGGGTGAGCCCATCAACGACGCGGTCGTCATGGACACGCCGTTTGTCGTTCTGTGCAAGCCCGATTGCCGCGGTCTGTGCCCCACTTGCGGTTGTAATCTCAACGTCGAGCAATGCGATTGCGCCGCCCAGGCAGAGGCAGAATGGGCCGCTGCCACGGAAAATCCATTTGCAGCATTGAAGAATCTCAAGCTCGATGAGTAAAACTGTGGTAGTATCGCTACTTGCGCGTAATCGCCACACTGGATAGTTCATAAGGAAGGTCACTATGCCCGTACCTAAACAAAAGCAGGGTCGTATCCGCACTCACACCCGTCGTTCCGCTAACATGAAGATCTCGGCTGCGGCTCAGTCCACGTGCCCCCGTTGCGGCGCTGTCAAGCTTCCGCACCACGTGTGCCCCAGCTGCGGTTTCTACAAGGACCGCGAGGTTATCGTTACCGAGTAACGGTATACTCTGGATGCGATGCCGTTCCAAATGGAACCACAATGGCCGGCTCAATGAGTCGGCCATTTT
>CALHWR010000013.1 GCA_938036665.1 uncultured Collinsella sp.
GCAGGGGCTCCATAGGGAGCAGGCCGTTGGGCGTGACGGCTACCTGGGGCTCGGTGAACTCGTCTGCGAGCTCGACCTCGGAGAAATCGACCGAGGCGACGATGTCTTCGTGAACTTCGGCGGGCACATCGATGGGAGCTTGGTCGTTTGCCGCGGCAGGCGTGTCGAAGGAGCTGGTGCCGACGAAGGCGTCGACGCGCTCGTTTAGATCGTTGAGGGTATCCATGGAGGCTCGATTCTATGTGATGACGGCCGGCAGGGTGCCGGCAGCGTTGTGCTTGCTAAATCGTTTGACGAGTTGATTTTTCCCCGCCGCGTCCCCCGTTAGACCGAAGGGCGGCGAACGTGAAGGAGCTGTGGTGGCGGGGATCGAGGTGCTATCTTGAAAGTCCCGTTTAAAAGAGAGGTGACGCGGTATGGAATTGACAGCAATGTTGGGCTCGATTGGCCTGTGTGTGGGCGCAATCGTTGCCGCCGCGGTCATCTATTTTGTGGTTACGGCCATTAAAGGCAAAAGGGCCGAACGCAAGGAGCGCGCGATGCTTAAACAGCATCGCGACCAGCAGGGCAAACGCGCACAGAGATAGCTTGTTGAGTTTTGGATCCGTGCGCTAGCTGCGTTTTCGGATCAGGGCAATGTAGAAGCCCTCAAAGTCGCGGCTAGGCGGAATGGTCAGCGTGCCGGGCATACCGTTGGCGACGGACGAGACGTGGCTGGCGGCGATGGCCTCGGTGAGGGCGTTGCACTCGATGCGTGGCTCTTCGCCAACTTCCTGAGCACGGCGCGTTTCACTTTCGCTCGGCGTGCCGTCGAGGGGGATAAGCTCGCAATCCATGTGCTTGTCGAGGGCCTCTTGCAGGGCGTCCTCGTTTTCCTGCGGCAAGATCGAACAAGTCGAATAGACGAGCGTGCCGCCCGGTTTAAGGGCTCCCATGGCGCGGTCCAGAAGTGCTCGCTGCGAGCGGGCACACTTACTCAGCAGCTGCTCGGTCAGGCCGCGCAGGCTTTTCTCGTTGCCGCTGATGACGGTGCCCGTGCCGGTGCAGGGGGCATCGAGCAGGATGCGGTCAAAGCGGAAGAACTCGTCGAGCTCGCGTGCGTCGATGCGCATGACGGGCACGTTTTTTGCGCCTTGGCGGTGGAGGTTGGCTTCGAGCTTCTCGGCGCGGGGAATGCTCATCTCGCAGGCGGTAAGGTGCGCCTGGCCCTGCGTGAGGGCGGCGATCTGCGTCGTCTTGCCACCGGGGGCCGCGCACATGTCCAGGATGTCCTCGCATGCCTGGGCGCCCAGGACCAACGGCGGCATCATGGACGACAGACTTTGCAAGTAGATCTTGCCGTCGCGGTAGATGTCGAGGTCCCACAGGTCGGAAACCTGGGCGTCGGGCAGGATGAAGGCGTCTGGATACCAGGCGACGGGGTTGTGGGCGATGCCGGCGGCATCGAGCGCCGCAGCGATGTCCTCGGCGGTTGCCTTGAGCGTGTTGGCGCGCAGCGTGACCGGGCGTGTGACCGCGGCGCCGAAGCCCTTGATCATGAGCTCGGCATCGGCGGGCGCATAGGCGCCGGCGACCGTGTCGACCATAAAGCGCGGCAGGTCGGCGGCGCAAGGAAGGGCGGCAAGCTGGTCGGAAAGCTCGGTGGCGGCAAACTGCCTGAGCTTGAGCTCGGCCTTGACCTGTTTTTTCTGCTTACGACGACGCGGCTTGGACATCCGTCTTTCCTTCCCATTCCATTACATGTCGAGTGTTTAGTACTGGCTCTCGTGCTTGCTAAAGAAGTCGAAGCGCGGGGGCAGCGGCTTCACGCGGTGCTCGCCGGGCTTCTCGCCCAGGATCTCCACGAACTCGTCCGTGGAGGCAAAGATGTTATCCCAGCTAAAGAAAGCGACCGGGTCGACGTCGAAGTACTCGCAGATGAGCTCGCAGCCGGCCGGCACAATACCGTGCATCAGGACGGTCGCCACGCGCAGCTCGGTAAAGGCGTCGACAAGGGCCTGCGTCATCGCGGCATTGGCCGGCTCGCCCTCGAGCTTGTTGGCGGCCTTGGAGGCGTCGCTCCAGCGCTTGTTGGCGGCGCGCAGGTAGTCGTCGCACACGGCAAGCGCGCGGTGCGTCTCGAACTTGTACATGGCCTGCTCAAAGGCGAGGGCTGCCTGCTGGGCGGCTTCGACCACGGTGTCAGAAGCGGCACCGGCGGGGATGCAGCCGTTGCGGTAGGGGCTCTCGTCGCCTTCCTTGACGGCGACGCCGTAGAAGCAGCTGCGGGCCAGACGGTTGAACACGCCGGTCAGCAGCGCGCTCTCCTTAAGGGCCGGGTCGATAACGCGCTTGTCGTCGCAGGCGCGTACCTCGTTGCCGTCCTTGTCCTTGCCGGTCACACGCGTGTCGTATGCCTTGGGGCTAAAGCTTACCGGCTTCTCGGACAGGCCGAGCGACAGCCAGTGCGCACGCATCTGCTCGCAGGTGTAGTGGTTGAGCAGGTCGTCTGCCGGCGGGGGAGGCGTCTGCGAGGACGAGCTGGCCTTTTTGCCCATGTAGAGCAGGTGGTAGCAGGCGCTGACGGTGCTCTGCGTGAGGTCCCAGCCCAGGGCCTCCCACATGGCGGTCTGCGCGATGCAGTAGAAATAGATGTTGTCCTGACCGATGAACTGGTAAATCTGAGCGTCGTCAGAGCACCACCAGTCGCGCCAGTCGAGCGAGCTGTGCTGGTAGGTGGGTGCGGGCACCTGCGTGGAGTCGGCGGCGGGCTCGCCCATGAGGGCGGCATC
>CALHWR010000014.1 GCA_938036665.1 uncultured Collinsella sp.
CTGGTGATCTCCGCCTTGAGAGGGCGGCGTCCTAAACCGCTAGACGAACGGGCCACATAACATCTGCACTGCTGTGCTGCGAGGAAATATATTACGGGACAAAAAACGTCAGCGCAAGAAGAAATTCCAAATTGCCGAAAAATTGTCGGCAGGTTATGGAACACGCAGGTAAACTGGGTAGCTAATTCAAGTTGAGATGAACCAAAAGGGTTTCGCGATCGTTGGGGATGTTGTCCTCGATAACGGCTTCGAGGGCGGCGTTGAGTAGCTGGCCTAGCTCGGGCCCCGGCTTCACACCGGCACGAATCAAGTCGCCACCGTTGATGGCGAGCATCTTGAGCGTATAGGGCTCCCCTGCCTTCAGCAGCTCGTGCGCCATCGCGCGCATCTCCTCAATCGTCTCGACGTAATAGAAGCACGACGGGGCCTTACCAAGTGTGTCAGCACGCTTAAGATCCATGAGCTCGTCCATCAGACGCGGCGTGTCGACGCCCTCGCCCGAAAGCGCGCGCATCATATTGAGCAGGCAGGAGCGCTCGGGGCACAGCGGCTTGTCATGGTATTTGATGAGCAGGCACACATCGCGCACCAAATCGTGCGAGAGCGCCAGGCGATCCATAATGACGCGCGCCTTCTTGGCGCCGAGCTCGGGATGACCGTAGAAGTGGCCGCTGCCGGCGTGATCGACCGTAAAGCAATCGGGCTTGGAGACGTCATGCAAAAACGCTGCCCACATTAAGCTCGGCGAAGGCGCCACGCCATCGCACAGCGCCAGCTCCCCTGCCACCGTCAGCACGCGGGCGATATGTTCGTAGACGTTAAACGCATGATAGACACTGCGCTGGTCAAACCCACGAGCCGGCGCAAGCTCGGGCACGGCGGCGCAGATGAGCTCGGGGTAGCGCAGCATCGCGTCTCCCCCGTGGCCGGTCGATAGAATGCCCTCGAGCTCAATACCCACGCGCTCGCGCGCCACGGCATCGAGCAGCGGCGCGCACTCGGCAAGGGCACACTTGGTCTCGGGCTCAATCACAAAGTCCAGGCGGCAGGCAAAACGCACCGCACGCAACATGCGCAGGGCATCCTCGTTAAAGCGGCGCTTGGGATCTCCGACGGCACGAATCAGCTTGCGGTCTAGGTCGCCCTGGCCATCGTAGCGGTCGACAAGGCCGCGCTCGGGATGCCACGCCATGGCATTGACGGTAAAGTCGCGGCGCGCCAGATCGTCCTCAAGCGAAGCGGCGCGCTCCACACTCTGAGGATGACGACCGTCGGTATAGAAGCCGTCCAGGCGATAGGTGGTGACCTCAATGCGCTCGCCATCGCAAATAGCCGTAATGCCGCCAAATTTAATGCCCGACTCAACTACCGCAATGCCGGCGGCCTCGAGTGCCGCCTTGGACTCCAGCCACAGGCCGCTGCAGCACATGTCGACATCGTGGCTGGGGCATCCCATCAGCGCATCACGTACCCAACCACCCACGTACCAAGCCTCAAGACCTGCTGCCTCAAGCGCACGCAGGACACGGATAGAGGCATCGGTCGGCTGCGTACCGTTGAGCGAAACATTGCACATGCCTATGGCCTCCTGCGACTATCAAATTGGCTATCGATTGCGTCTGCAAGAAGTCTAGCAAGAAACAGCCTCCACTGCACACGCAAGTCCGATAAACAAAAACGCATCCGTCCTGGTCTAAGACGGATGCGAAATAATTGAACTATTCAGGCAAGGTGCCGGAACTAGCAAACCTGACGGATTGCAATACCCTTCTGATACTCATCGACCTTGGCGAAGTCGCCCAGACCGGGGCACTCGACCACGTTAGCGCCGGTGGCCATCGAGAGACGCAGGGCGTCCTCGACGCGCTCCGGGGCGTCGTGCCACACGGACAGGAAGGCGGCCAGCGAAGAATCGCCGGCGCACACCGTCGACAGCAGCTTAACCTCAAAAGTACGGTTGGCAAACCAGATGTGCTCGCCGTTGGAGAAGTACGCACCGGCGCCGCCGAGCGTCAGCAGCACGTTCTTAGCGCCCTTGGCGTGCAGCTCGGCCATGGCACCCTTGACGGACTCATCGTCGCCGCCGCTTACCTTAATGCCAAAGATATCGAGCAGCTCGTCGTCATTGGGCTTAATCAGCAGCGGCTCCATGGCAATGAGGTCTGCCAGCTGATGGCTCGAGATATCGAGCACGAACTCGGCCCCCTTGGCCTTGACGCGGCGCAGGACCTCGGCCAGGAAGCCCTCGGAAGTGTTGGGAGGCAGCGAGCCGCTGATGACCAGGCAGGTCATGTCATCGAGCGAATCGATGAGCTCAAACATCTCCCGCTCGTTGGCCTCGTTGATGGCGGCACCGGCGTTGACCATGTTGTACTCGGTGTCGGGGCCGGCGTTGAGGAACACATTGACGCGCGTGATGCCGTCGGTCCACACGGGCTTGACGGGCACGCCCAGGGCCTCGGCGCCCTTAACGATAAACTCGCCCGAGAAACCGGCGAAAAAGCCCAGGATCGTGGTGTCGACGCCGTAGTGGTCGAGCGTAAACGAGACGTTGAGGCCCTTGCCGTTGGGCGTGTAGACGGCGTTGCGGGTACGCGTGACGGTGTTGGCAGCAAGACCGTCGCAGGTGATGTTGTAGTCAATGGCGGGATTTGCAGTGAGCGTGTAAATCATGAATGTTCCTTTCACAAGGCAACGTGTTAATGAAAGTATATTCCACGCATCGGTAAAAGGCTAGGACAACTCGGTGAACGGTGTGGAAGCGATGAAGTACGGAAGGACTCCTCTCCCCCGTGGCGGAACAAAAAGGCGCCCCAGCCGAAACCGGGGCGCCGCATGCGCACGAATATGTCGCGTTTCGATTACTGACGATCGAGCTTGCGGACAGCAACGCGCTTGCTGTACTCGTCAACGTGACCGAAGTCGCCGATGCCGACGGACTCAGCGACGTTGGCGCCGGTGGCCATAGCGAGCTTCATGGCCTCCTCGACGTTGTCGCGATCCCTGTACCACTTGTGCAGGAACGCAGCGAGGGTGCAGTCGCCGGCGCAGACGGAAGAGACCAGCTTGATGTTGAACTCACGCTTGGCGTACCAAATGTCCTCGCCGTTGGAGAAGTAGGCGTCGCCACGGCTACCACGGGTGAGCAGCACGTTCTGAACGCCCGCGTCGTGAGCCATCTTCATGGCAACGCGGACCTCGTCATCAGTGTCGACCGGCACGCCGAAGATAGCCTTCATCTCGTGATGGTTCGGCTTGATGAGCAGCGGCTTCTTGTGAGCGAGCTCCTTGAGCTTGTCGGAGGACAGGTCCAGGACGACATCGGCGCCACGGGCCTGAGCGTGCTCCATGACCTGAGCCAGGAAGTCGGGCGTAGCTTTGGGAGGCACGGAGCCAGAGACGATCAGGCACTCAAGATCGCCCGCGGTGTCCAGGATGTTGTAGAGCTCCTCCTGGTGCTGCGGCGTGATAGGAGCACCGGGGTTGAGGATGCCGTACTCGTGCTGGCCATCGTTGACGTAGGTGTTGATACGCGTGATGCCGTCGGTCCAGACCGGGCGGCACAGGCAACCCAGGTTCATGACCTCCTCGACGATAAACTTGCCCGTGAAGCCAGCGAAGAAGCCGAGCGCGACGGTGTCGACGCCCATCTTCTTAAAGGCGAAGGACACGTCGAGGCCCTTGCCGTTAGCCGTGTAGCTGGCCGAGCCGGTGCGGACGTTCTCATCGGGCTCGAGCGGAGAGCTCGAAACCGTCATGTCGACAGCCGGGTTAGCGGTTAGCGTGTAGAACATTTACAGTACCCCCTGTATATGTGAGGGCCGCGTGATTGGCCCATTCCAACCACGCGGTTACCTCTGATACCAAATTAGCGAGCAGCAGACTCGAGCAGCGCCTTGACCTCGGCGGCAGTGTTGCAGGCGAGTGCCTTCTCGGCGAGCTCGTCACACTCGGCCTTGGTCCACTGGCTGATGGTCTTGCGGGCGCGCAGGATGGACGGAGCGCTCATCGAGAACTCCTCCAGGCCCCAGCTGATCAGCAGCGGCTCAAGCAGCGGATCGGCAGCGGCCTCGCCGCACATGCCGACCATGATACCGGCCTTCACGCCGCTCTCGATGATGTTCTTGAGCGAGCGGAGCACGGCGGGATAGTACACCTGGTACAGGTTGGAGATGGTGTCGTTGCCACGGTCGGCGCACATGGTGTAGCCGATGAGGTCGTTGGTGCCGATAGAGAAGAAGTCGGCGACCTCGGCCAGACGGTCAGCGAGCAGCGAGGCGGCAGGCGTCTCGACCATAATGCCGACCTCGATGTTCTCGTTGAACTTGCGACCCTCTTCGGTCAGCTCGGCCTTGCACTGCTCGACGAGCTCCTTGACGGCCACGACCTCCTCGACGCAGGTGACGAGCGGGATCATGATCTTGACGTCACCAAAGGCGCTGGCGCGCAGCAGGGCGCGGAGCTGAACCTTGTACTGGTCGGGATTGGCCAGGCAGTAACGCACGGCGCGGAAGCCCATGAAGGGGTTCTCTTCCTTGACCATGTGCAGATACGGAATCTCCTTGTCGCCGCCCACATCGAGCGTGCGGATGATGACCGGAGCACCCTTGAGCGCGCTGGCGACCTTACGATAGGCGTTGAACTGCTCCTCCTCGGAAGGAAGCTCAGCAGAGTCCATGAACAGGAACTCGGAGCGGAACAGACCGATAGCCTCGGCGTCGTGATCGAGCGCGTTGGGCACGTCATCGGGGTTACCGATGTTGCAGGCGATGATCTTCTTGATGCCATCGGCAGTCACGGACGGCTTGCCACGGAAGGCCTCGAGGGCTGCCTTCTCGGCAGCGAAGGCCTCGGCCTTGGCGGTGTAGGCAGCGAGCGTCTCCTCGTCGGGATCGGCCTCGACGATACCCTTGCCACCGTCGACGACAACGGTCATACCGTTGCGCAACGCGGTGCAGCTGTTGGAAACCGAAAGGACAGCCGGGATCTCGAGGGCGCGCGCAATGATCGCGGAGTGCGACGTGCGGCCACCGGTCTCGGTGACGATACCGGCAACGTGGGCCTTATCGATCGTGGCGGTCATGGACGGCGTGAGGTCGTGCACGACAACGACGGTATTCTCGGGCAGGACGGAGAGGTCGACGACCTCCTTGCCCAGCAGCTCGGCCAGAATACCGGTGCGGATGTCGGCGATGTCGGCCGCGCGCAGACGGAACATCTCGTCGTCCATGGACAGGAACATGTTCTCGAACATGGTCGAGGTGTCCATGAGCGCCTGCTCGGCGCAGGTGCCGCCGTCAATGGCGGCGTTGATGGCGTCGGTCATGCCCGGGTCCTGAGCCAGGACAATGTGTCCGCTCATGATCTCGGCCTCGGCCTCGCCCACCGTCTCCTTCATGTGGTCGGCCTGAGCCTGGGTCTTCTCGCAGAAGACCGAAAGAGCGGACTGATAGCGCTCCTTCTCTGCTGCCGAATCAGCAACCTCGTGCGGCTCAAACGTCAAGTCGGGATCGACGGCGACCATGACGGTGCCGATACCGATGCCCTCGGAAGCGTTGACTCCCTGATACATTCCCATTCCTCTCTCCGTGTCATGTGATAAAGCGTTTTGCCATATCCATGACAAAAGAGCGCAGCTACCTTACAACAGGTCACTGCGCCCCCAAATATGAACTTAGTTGTTCAACATGCGACCCGTTTGAGTTCTACTCGCCAAGACCGCTCTTGATGAGCTCGATGGCAGCAGCCAGAGCCTCGGCCTCGTCGGCGCCGTCGCACTTGACCTCGACCTCGGTACCGCAGGGGATACCAGCAGCCATGAGGGCCATCGGGGACTTGCCGTTGACCTCCTTCTCGGGGGTGACGACCGTCACGTCACAGGCGTACTTGCCCATGGTGGAGGCGAACAGACCAGCCGGACGCATGTGCAGACCCTGAGGATTAACGAGGGTAGCCTTCTCAGAAACCATAGTTGACTCCTTTTTTGTGTTTAACCCCTGTCATGCATGTGGCAGGAGTCAGATTCACGACGTTGTTTATATTAACTCACATCAAACGGTTTTTCATTGTGTTTCGCACGAATTGTTGGACAGATGTCGTTCGCTGTCCGCTCGCCCGCCGGGCGGGGCGGTTAAGTTTGCTGCTCTACAGTCCTGCGCAA
>CALHWR010000015.1 GCA_938036665.1 uncultured Collinsella sp.
GAGCCGATCCAGTGGTTGTCGAACACGCAGGAACGCTCGGCAAAGGCATCGAGATTGGGGGTCTGGACGTCGGTTGCGGGGTTGTAGCACGACAGGACGTCGCGACGCAGAGTATCCATGAGCACGAGGACGGTTCTCATTGGCATCCTTTCGATAGTTGGAATTGCCAGATGGCGATACGCCAAAGGCACATGGGCATAATGGAGCGCACCCCGATCGCGCACGATGGAGAGCACATGAGACAACGAGGCCCGCGCCCGGCATGCGGGGCGCGAGCATCAAACGATTTGCCTTTTGATAAGCTCGCGATTAGGCGAAGATCTTGAACGCCGGGAAGTAGAAACCGATAGCGGCGAACACAAGGGAGAACACAATCAGACCGATGATGATTTGGGCGGAGTTCTTGCCCTGGCCCTTCTTGAGCAGGCGATAGCAGATGAAAGTCAGAACGACAGGCAGCAGGAAGGGCAACACCTTGTCGAGCTGGTCCTGGAGCACCAGCGGGTCACCCTCACCGAAGGCGAACTGCACGGCAAGCTTGAGCTTAACGGTCGTGGCGATCAGGCCGCCGGTGACCATGACGCCCAGCACGTTGGCGAGGTTGCCCAGACGGTCGAAGACCTGGACGCCCGCCTTCTCGACGAGCTCCATGCCCATCTCGTAACCCTTGTGCAGGCCGAAGTACTTCAGCGGCCAGTACAGCAGGTTGATGAGCAAGAACATCACGAGCGGACCCACAATGGAGCCGTTGTCGACGCACATAGATGCGCCGATGGAGCCGGCGATCGGGAACCAGGTGAGGTTCAGCAGGGAGTCACCAAGGCCGGCGAAGGGACCCATGAGGGAGGTCTTGATGCCGACGACGGTGTCCTTCTGATCCTCATCCGTGGTCTCCTCCAGGGCAGCGGTGATGCCAAGGATGAAGGGGATCGCGAGCGGGTGGGTGTTGAAGTACTCGAGGTGGCGCTTCATGGCGTTAACGCGCTCCTCCTTGGGGGCGTCCTTGTAGAGCTCCTCGAGGACAGGGGCAAAGCAGTAGGTCAGGGACAGCGACTGCATGCGCTCGTAGTTGTGCGCGAATTGGCAACCCTGGGTGCGCAGCAGGACCTTGTTCAGGGTGGAGTTGGAGATCTTACCCATTAGAGATCGTACTCCTCGTCATCATCGGAGCCGGCGGCAGAGGCGGCGGCAGGGGCGGGTTGATTCTTCTGGCCCTCGGTAATGACGTCCCACACGCCGGCGGCGGCGCAAGCGGCGAGCGCGATGCCCACGGTCGGGACGTTGAGGAAGGCGGCCATGATAAAGCCGAGCAGCAGGAAGATCCACATGTTCTTCTTCATCATCATGGTGAGGAGCATGGCCAGGCCGACGGCGGGCATCATGCCACCGGCAGTGGAGAAGCCGGTGAGAACCCACGGAACCTGGTTCTGTAGGAAGGCCATGATGTCCTCGATCACGAAGGAGCCGATACCCGTGGCGATGAAGACGGGGACGGCGCGGGTCAGGAAGAAGCACAGAGCACCGGTCCAGAAGAACTTGTTGACAGCGTTGAACTTACCGGACTCGATGGCCTTGTCGGCACCGTGAACAAGCGAGACGTTGGTGGTCATGACCAGGATGTTCAGCTGCTGAACCAAGGTGGCGGTGGGGATGCCGATGGCGACTGCCAGGGCGATGGCGCTGGCGGTGTCGGTGGAACCCATAATGCCCAAGGCGGCACCGACGATGGTGCCGGAGATGACATCGGGCGGAACGTAGGCACCGATGTTATTGACGCCGAGCCACATGAGCTCCATGGTCGCGCCGATCATGATGGCGGTCGTCATGTCACCGAGGATGATGCCGACGCCGACGGATGCCAGCAGGGGCTTGCGGAAGCCCAGGTGGGGACCGAACTGGTCCCAAGTGCACAGACCCGCCCAGATGGCGAGCAGAAGTGCCTGAAGCATAAGCCTCTCCTTCCCTATTCGCCCATCGTTCCCTCCGATGGGCACGCCCCGGGCTCACATGCCCGGAGATGGTTACCTACTTAGTAGTTCTTGAGGAGCTCGGACACGGGCTCCTTGGAATCGCGCGTGGTGGTCTGCATCCAGCAGTCGACGCCGAGGCCAATGAGCTCCTCGAAGGCGGCCTTTTCCTCGGCGGTGACGGACATGTTCTTGTGCAAGCGATGACGCTGCTCGTTGAAGCGCATGCCGGAGACGTTCAGGTAGTCGAACGGCAAGCCGTTCTCGTGCAGCTTGAGGGCGTCGATGGGGTTGGTGAAGAGCACCATCGTGGCTTTCTTGAGCTCGGTCTTCTTGAGGACCTCGATAAACTTCTCGACGCCGAAGACGGAGACCTTGATGTCGGGGGCGGCGAGGCCGGCGACGGACTTCTGGACGGGGTCGTTGGCGACCTTATCCGAGACAATGATTGCCGATTCGATGCCGAAGTCGGGAATCCAGGTGGTGGCGACCTGACCGTGAATCAGGCGGTCATCGATGTCGACGAGTTTGAGTGCCATGTTGTTCTCCTTTTCGTTTGCACGTTCCTTCAGTACCGTTTACGAATGCTCTACTCGATCGAGACGCCCACTCGGGGGGATACGGGTGAGCGCCACTCGAATCGACGGGCTAACGAGCCTAGAGGTCCAAATCGTCCTCGTCTGCCTCCACGGCCGGAGTGGGAGCCTTGATCTCCTGCTGGGCCCCGGCGTGAGCGGCGGTGAGCTGGGCACGGACCGCGTCGGCGGAATCGAGGCCATCGCGGGTGAGCAGGAGCTCGACCGCAACGGGCATAGACAGGCCGGTGTAGGCGACCATGTTCATGCCGTTGAGCAGGCAGCGGGTGGTCACGTTGAATGGGGTGCCGCCGTAGATGTCGCATAGGGTGACGACGAGTTCGCACTCGGCGCTGAGGGTCTCGTAGGCCTCGCGCATCTCGGACTCGAAAGACTCCAGGCTCTTCTCGGCGGTGAGACCAAGAGCGATGACATCAGGCTGCTTGCCCGCAATCATCTCGACGGCGCCGAGGGCGGCCTGAGCGAACTCTCCGTGACTTGCAAGGATGACACCGATACGCATCTTCTGTCCTTTCATACTTATTAATTCTCTTCGTTCTGTTCGTTCTGTTCGTTCTGCTCGTTTATGTTCGTCTATATTTGTTTATTGGTCAAGAGATGATTTTTGGAATGAGCTTTATTTACCTCCTATTTGATGGTTTTTTCCGTGAGCGTTATGTTTTGACCGGTGAAAGGTAATGTGCCTTCGTGAACGATTTGCGTTTATTAATGTTGTTCGTTTACATTGAAATAAGAACAAACGCTCGATGAGGGAGTCGGCACTCATGAAATCCGAACGCCAGCAGGCCATTCTCGACTTGCTCGACCAACATCATTCGGTATCGGTAAACGAGATATCTAATACCCTATCTGTTTCGGATATGACCATCAGGCGTGACCTGGCCGAGCTTGCCGACAAGGGCCTTCTTGTGCGCGTACACGGAGGGGCTCAGCTTCCACACTCCGCCCACGGAACAGCCCTTTCACGTTTGACCCCGCATGAGGAGAAACGTCGTTTTCAAGTTGATCAGAAACGTGCCGCCGCTATGGCCGCCGCCCAAACCGTCTCAGCCGGCGATACGATCTTTCTCGGTGGAGGCTCCACTCTCGAGCTCATGTGTTCGTATTTGCCCCAGGAGGACATACGCGTCGTCACCAACAGTCTTCCCGTGCTGAACCTGCTAGCCGACAATCCACATATAGATCTATTCTTTGTTGGTGGCATGATGCGTCACGACACGCGAGTTTTCACCATGCCATACAACGGCCGCGGCCCCTACGGTCTATCCGCTCCCAAGGCCTACGTCTCGGCAACCGGTATTTTTGGAAACGAGGTCTTTGGCTCTCGTCCCGATGCAGCCATGGTCCTCTCAGACGCTCTTTCTCGAGCTCAGGAGCGTTATCTTGTTGTAGATGCTGAAAAAGTCGGAAGGCGCGACTTCTGCCTTTTCACCACACTGGAGGATATGACCGCGGCATTCATTAACGAGGACGCAGACCCCCGGACCATCGAGGCCCTCCGCGCCTATACCTCCGTCATTACCGCATAATCCAATTGGCAAGCCATGCTTAAACCCGAACGTCACGAACAATTACTTGAGCTGTGCGCTCAGCGCGGAATGGTCACTGTTGCCCAAGCCGCAACAATCTTTGGTATATCTGAAATGACCGCTCGAAGAGACTTCGATGAGCTCTCGCGACGCGCTGGCGTCATCCGCGAGTACGGTGGCATCCGACTTTCAAGCGGCTCCCCCACTGCCGAAGAGGTCCCGTTTTTTGAAAAGCTCTCAATCCGCTCCCCTGAAAAAGAGCATATCGCACGCACCGCTGTCAACCTCATCAGAGAGCGCGACACCATCTTCCTCGGACCCGGTTCGACTTGCGCTCTCATCGCCCGTGCGCTGCCGCGCATGCGGCTGCGCGTCATCACAAACAGCATCATCGTGCTGAACATGCTCCAGACGCGAAACGATGTGGAGATCTGGGCCCTGGGAGGACAGTATCGCAAACGATCGGGTTCTTTCGTCGGGCCCATCGCCGAAGATGCTCTCGCCCCGCTCGGTATCGACACTTGCTTTATCGGCACCAACGGCGTACTTGCCCAATCCATCTCCTGTTCTAACCTTGAGGAAGGACGCTTACAGGCGCTCGCTTGCGATCGCGCCGCCAAGCGTTACCTTGTCTGCGATTCAAGCAAGATCGGACAGATGGACTTCTTCGGCTTCTACAATCTCGATCAAATGGACGCACTCATCACCGATGCAAATGTCAACGACAAACAGCGTTCCATGGTTCTCGAATCAACTCGCATCATCGTCGCAGAATAGGCCTGTTTTGATTTAGCTGGACACCACAGCAAAGACCCCGATTCGATAAAGCCGAATCGGGGTCTCATTATTCGCATCAAATCGCAAATAGGTCAGCAGCTACTTCTCAGTGTAGACGCTCCCGCCACCGAGATAGGTCTCGACGAGGGATAGGTCGGGGTTGAGGACGACAACCTCACCCACGTAATCGGAGGTGCCGGCACCGGTGAGCACCGCATTGAGGCGACCGTCGCCCATGGCGCGGGCGTCGGCCAGGAACGCCTCGACGGCCTCAAGGTTATCCTTGTAGATGTTCAGCGTGTCAAGCCAAAGCTCGGGAGACGACACGTTGATGTCTGCTTAACTTTGCTCGCTCAGGCTATAGACTTTGCTGGGGATCGATGATTTGCTGCAAGGTGAACTTACCTTGGGACGCGTCGCATTCTTCTTGCGAATCCTCAAAACCGAAGATCATGATGGCGCAGTTGGGGAGTTTTGCTGGGAGCTCAAAGCCCTCTGGAGTGGTGGCTTTGATGAATTGGCGGCTGGCGCTGCCGTGGCTTACTGCAAGAAGGGTTTTGACGCTATCAATGCCCATGAGATTGGTAAGGGTGCTTACCATGCGAGCTTGTAGAGCTTGGCTTCCCTCCCCTCCAAAGGGGACTAAATCCTCGCCGGGGTCCCAGACGTCGGTGGGTAGCGCGTCGTGGGGGCC
>CALHWR010000016.1 GCA_938036665.1 uncultured Collinsella sp.
ATCTGAAGGCAAGGGCATCGCGCGCGTTGTGTACTGGCCGGGCGAGTTCAATTACTCTCAGATCATTAATTTTGGCGTGGAGCATGCCAAGGGCGATTACCTTCTGCTGCTGAACAACGACACCGAGGTCATAAGCCCCTACTTTATCGAAGAGATGATGGGCTATATGCAGCGTCCCGATGCGGGCGTGGTGGGCGCCAAGCTCTACTTTGCCGATCATCTGGTGCAGCACGCGGGCATTGTGGTTGGCGTGCGTGGCGCACTTGCCCATGCCAACCAGGACTTCTCGGCAAAGCGCGAGGGCTATCTTGCCCGCGCTGTGCGCCCGGGCAACTTTAGCGCCGTAACGGGTGCCTGCCAGATGGTGCGACGCGACGTATTTGAGCGCGTCGGCGGCTACAACGAGGAATTCGCCGTTGGCTTTAACGACGCAGACTATTGCCTGCGCGTATGGGAGGCGGGCTACCGCACCATCTATACGCCCTATGCCGAGCTGTATCACTACGAGTTCACCTCGCGTGGCAGGGAAGAGGCCAACGAGGAAAAGCTGCGCCGCTGGAAGCGCGAGCAAGCGCTGTTCATGCAGCGCTGGCCTGAGTTTTTCTTGACGGGCGATCCATGGTTGGGGCCGAACCTATCTGCCGAGAGCGAGTACTTCTCGCTATAGTGCGAGGTGATGTGGAAATCCAGCATAGGGCGGCGGCGTGCCATGATGTATTTGCATGAGCGTCCGGCTGTTTATTAGGTATTTACAGTTAGGATAAAATTAGATTTGTTATTTCATCAAATACGCTGGAGAGCGCAATGAATAGTCCTATTCGTCAACAAGATATGTGCGATCAAAAGCCTTGGCTTACTCCTTGGGAACAAGTCTCCCATCTTAAGAGCAAGGGTGTCCGTTTCCGCTATATGAGCGAGGCAGAGGCGGTCGAGTATCTGACGAAGAACAACAATTACTTTCGCTTGCGCTCGTACCGCACCGGATTTCCAAAGGTTTCTGATGGAAAACGCAAGGGTGAATATGTCAACTTAGATTTCAAGATGCTTGTTGACCTTTCGATTATTGATATGTTGCTTCGAAACGAGATGATTTCGCTCACTCTTGATATTGAGCACTTCTGCAAAGTTGACTTGCTGGGCAGGATAGAGCAGCATGCCGAGGACGGTTACGAAATCGTTCAAGACTATTTAAGCGAGCAGGATACATTTGATAGCAAGGGGAATGTGACCAACTGGGTCAAAAAAGAGATTTCACGTTGTGAGTCGAGTGCCTATTCTGCAGGCATTCTTGCAAAATACAGTGGTTTTAATATGCCTGTCTGGGCCTTTCTGGAAGTTATTACCTTTGGCGCCTTTAATTCATTCATTTTGTTTTGCGCCAAACGGTTTGACGATGATGAGCTTCGCGATAGGTTTTATTTGCTCCGCGTGGCAAAAGATCTCCGCAACGCGTGTGCTCACAATAGTTCCATTCTTAATGGTCTTGCTTCGGGTGAGAATGCCCGAAGGGCAAATAACGGTGTTATGAAGGCATTGAGCAAAATAGATGGGATTGGCTCTTATCAGCGTAAGGCAAGGATGAGCAATGAGCGAATACGCCAGATTGTCACAACGCTATATCTGCACAAAGAGGTGTCGTCTAAAGGCGTTATTAAGCACAAAGCACAATCGATTTCCAAGTTTATTTCTAGGGCAAATCGCAACATCAACTACTATAAAGGTGCGGAGGTCATAACTTCCTCCTTCTCGTTTTTGTCGAAAGTGATCGGCGCATGGTATTTCTGTGACGCTGAAGATATGCCTTCTTGCGATTCCTAGGCATCTGGTGCAAAATATTTCCCACTTCGAAAAGCGGTTCGGCCGTTTTGCAAGGGGGCTTCTCTTTATGGGACGCCCTCTATTTTTTTATGCCGCGCAAATCGGAAGATATTACGTTTTCGGCTACTGCTTTTTTCAATCCCCAACGGTTGTAGATCAATACCTACCGCTCGCACTTGTTGCTTAACAAATGGCGAGGTTGGTGGGCTAAGTTAGTGACAGTGTTTTGTTGGAGGAGGGCAAATGCCCTATGCCGAGCTGTGCCACTACGAGTTCACCTCGGGCGGCAGGGAAGAGGTCAATGAAGAAAAACTGCGCCGCTGGAAGCGCGAGCAGGCGCTGTTCATGCAGCGCTCGCCGGAGCTCTTCCTCAACGGTGATCCGTGGTTGGGGCCGAACCTATCTGCCGAGAGCGAGTACTTCTCGCTTTAGTGCGAAGTAATGCCAAGTTCCGGCAAAGTATCCTCAAGAGCTGCAAGAGCGGTGGGGTTCAAGTACTCCTCGTTCAAGCGGCTCTTATCATATCGAAAACGTGCGTCAGGAGTTCTCCCTTAGGCATTTTGCGGCTATAGGGACAAGGTCGAACATCGTGTGAACGACATCACCCGTGTTTGCAACGGTTGCCGTGAACTTGCCGTTTCCAAAATCCATCAGATGGTAGAGGTTGATTGTCAGATCATGCTGTGCGGCGATTCTCAGAATCCAGTAAGCGCAATTGTCGCCACAGGTTGTGGCGTTGTATATGTTCTGAGGCATGAAGTGCATGAGCAGCAGCGTCTTGGTGCCTCCCGACAGCCTTTCAGGAGGGATGATGCCTAAGATCTTGGTGTTTATTGCGCCGGGTCCAACCACGCCGCCCTTATCAATGGATTTAATAATTCTCTGCGCAAAAGCATCTTGAAACCATTCGGGCGAATAGACGTTATCGAAGTAAACCGACGTATTATAGATAACGTTTTCCATATCACCATAGTGAATTGTTAGCACGCTGGCCCCTTCGACTTACTGGTTTAGCATTTGGTAAGATTGATTGTATCGCAGCGTATGAGACTTACGATATTTGCTGGTAACGCATGTGATTGATAACTATTGATAAACAAGTCTTGTATTCAGTGCCTGTTTTGTTTGTCCGTGCTTGAACCCAAGTTGCTTTGAAGGCCTATATTTTAGAAAATAGTCCACGAGCTAAGCTTCGTGTGGCGGCACGTAAAAGCTGTAGTGTGCTTGGGCAGGTAAAAAGTCCAAGACGATTAGATATCCGAGAGGATATCGAGCCCGCACCGGGGAGATAAGGTGAGTCCGCGCCGGGGACTATAATTCCGGCGACAACTAGGTTTCCGTGAGGATGCCGCGGCTGACAGCCAGCAGAAAACCGCCTCTTTGATTATCAGCCGGGGTTATCTCGGCTTTTTTGATTGGGACGGTTGTTATATTGCTGAATCTTTAAGGGACGAAGATTGTTTTTCAAAGGCCCACGATGTGCATCTGGTCACTCATATCTTTTCGAGACGGTACGATAAGAAGCTATATGATTCTCTCTTGTTTAAAGATGGTGAGTTCGATGATTCCCAGATTCCAAGAACTATTAGGTCTCTCCTAGATCCCTCTCTTCTGCTCATTAGAAGATTCAAAGACGCGTGCGAGCGTTGCTTACTGGTGTTTGATTCATGAAGATCACGCTCTGCTTTTCTTGAATGCGTTAGCCAGGTTTCACTGTCGATGAAGCCCCAGACGCCTCTGATGCAAGCGAAACATTGGGGCATTTTGCTGTATTTCGCGGCTGTGTACATGCTTTCGTCGTCCGCCACGTGCTTAAACGAATTGCGTGTTTCAGTGGATTTTCGTGTCACTTGCACTTGCGCTGTTTGGGGCGCTGCCAATTGCTTCAAAAACTAGAGCTAACACTGTGTCCATGGAAGGACGAAAAAACAAAAGTTTGCTGAGAATGTAACCTGCTTTTTATAAGAGCAGGTTTCTGTCTGCCTTTATAACAATTCCCGCGCTTCGAATAACTGGACTTCCGATGCAGAGGGGATTGTAAGATAATCTTCTCTTAGTAACATTATTTGTGACGGGGGATTCGATATGAAAAAGGCATTGCGTGCCTCAACAGCTTTTTCTCTTGCTGGTCTTTTGGCCATTTCACCCTTGATAGGTCCTGTGACTGCTGTCTACGCTGTGAGCAACGTCCCGTCTGCGGACGCTGCCGTGGACGTTGCGACTGCAGACGATGATGGCGTGGCCTCGCGTGATGCGGGTTCTGTCGATGTCGACGCTGCTGAGGATTCATCGCCGGCAACGAACGTTGACGAATTGGCTGATGAGGATTTTGGCGTTGATGTATCTGAGAACCATCAGCAGGCTGAACCGGTCGATTCCTCTTTCCAATATGTATATCTTGCCTACCCGAGTCTTCCCGGCGGGACTGATCAAGTTGTCGCCTTTGCTACTCCCGATGACGGCGACACCCTTGCTTCCGCAATGCTTAACTATGTAAGTGCCAATGGAGTACAGGGAACCACGGTTGCATCTGAATCAGCTGGTAATTCGGCTGCTTTTGTATTTGGCTCGACGTTGAAATCCAATACTTATTTTTTGACTTCGATAACCTACGTTTTGCAGGGTGATGGCACTGAACATGTAGTGGATCTCTCTGACAGGAATTATTCGTTTACGGTTGTTGATAGCTCCGTGAGCTCCGAGGGCACTTCTGTTTACTATGCGGACGGCGATGGTAATGCCGTTGAGGCCCAGTCGATTCAACAGGCATTGGAATGCGCTGATTCGCCTGATGGCATATCTACCTACGCTGAGCGCTCCGCGCGCAATGTTGGGGTGATTGCACTTGATGCCGGTCATGGCGGAGTTGATTCCGGCGCGCAGGGAAATGGCAAGAGTGAAGCCGACCTTACCTGGAAGATCATGACAGCCTGCAAAAATAAACTTGAAGCTTACGGCTTTAAGATCGTTCTTGCGCGCGAGCAGTCTGGCTACTATCCCAGCAATGATTATCTTTATCGCGTACAGCGCTGCATTGATCAGGGCGCGCAGGCCTTTGTTAGCTTTCATATCAACTCTGGGTCTTCTGGAGCTCACGGCGCAGAAGTTTATGCTCCTACCGCAAATGGCACCGACTACACGCAGGTCTCTGTTGAGCTTGCCAACAAGGTCATGAACAACCTTGCTGCTATGGGACTAACATGCCGCGGCGTATTTCAAATGGAGGTAGGCGACGAGTTCGCCGTTATCCGCTGCGCTCGCGAGCAGGGAATTCCAGGTATTCTTATCGAACATGGCTTTATCTCGAATTACGGTGATGTGGTCAACTATTTCTCGGACGATGGTTGCCGCCGTCTTGGCGAGGCTGACGCTGCCGCAATCATCGCGCAGTTCCCGCATCCCTACTCCGTCAATGGAATTTCCTTCTCGGAAGAACTGGGGCATGCGGGGTCAACGGTAAAAATCGGTGTAAATGTTAGCGGCAAGACTGATGGCCTTAGATATAAGTTTGTTTGGCATAGGGCTGGGTCTGATTGGAGTGATTCCAATTGGGGTGTAATCGGTCAAGACTTAACTTCGCCGTCGATTTCTTGGACCCTGCCCCAGGCTGGTGAATATGAGATCTATGCTGATGTCATTGACTCCAATGGGTATGTGACTAGCACTTCTAAATACAAAGTTGTTAATTGGTCTCTTGAGTCGCTCGAAGTCTCGGGCTCCGCCCTCTGCGGCAAGCCGGTCA
>CALHWR010000017.1 GCA_938036665.1 uncultured Collinsella sp.
GATGATACTTCCGGGCCATCTTCTTATATGCGCGCTTGATCTCGTCCTCGGATGCGCTCTTGTCAACGCCCAGAACCTCGTAATAATCACGTTTTTCTGCTGCCATATTCTTGCTCCTCTCAGGAATCCACTTGAACATCAGGAATCGGGAGCTGGAGCGACCGCTCCCGATTCCTCATGCTCAGGTTTTCCGCTAAAACGGTCCCAATGGGGCGGGGAATGCTCCCCGTCCCATCGGTTCCGATCCGTATAGGTTTTTTACTTCTTGTTCTGGTCGTCATCATCCACGACCTTGTAGTCGGCGTCATAATACTGACCGTCCTGCGCGCCGCCGGCCTGCTGGCCGCCCATGTCGGGACCACGATGGACGATGCGGTCCATCATCTTGGTGAGCACCTCGGATTGGTTATCCGTCCCACCGACAAAACCGACAAAACCGCACATATACTATCCCCTCTGCTGTTGCTGGGTATCAAATCGAATCAGTAGCTTTTGAGTATACCCGAGGGCGTAAAGAGGGGCGGAATGTTCAGGCAATCTCAACTGAATCAGCTCCGCGCCGACACGCGCCGGTTACCTTTAATGGATATGAGATGAATGAGGCGATTGTTTTGCTATACTCTCTCCGCACGGGCGATTGGCGCAACGGTTAGCGCAGGTGCTTTACACGCACAAGGCTGGGGGTTCGAATCCCTCATCGCCCACCATTGAATTGGAAACGGTCCTCGCAAGGGGACCGTTTTTGTTTGGGCCCAGCGCATGGGATTCGAACCCGACAGGGTGCGAAGCTGAGGAAACGCGAAGCGTTTTCCAGCGCAGCACGCGAGGGCCGCAGGCCCGAAGCGAAAGCGGGCGGCGTCAGCCGCACGCGACATCCCTCATCGCCCACCACTGATTTGATAGGCTCCCAGCAATGGGAGCCTTTCTTTTTTGGGCCCAGCGCATGGGATTCGAACCCGCAAGGGTGCGGAGCTGAGGAAACGCGAAGCGTTTTCCAGCGCAGCACGCGAGGAGCGGAGCGACGAAGCGGATGCGAGCGGCGCCAGCCGCCCGCGGACATCCCTCATCGCCCACCACTGATTTGATAGGCTCCCAGCTATGGGGGCCTTTCGTTTTTGGGCCCATCGCAGAGAGATTCGAACCCGCAAGGGTGCGAATCTGAGGAAACGCGAAGCGTTTTCCAGCGCAGCACGCGAGGGCCGGATCGCGCTGTGTTAGGCCAAAACGTCCGACAGGATCTCAATTAGGCTGTCCACATCGGCCTCTTCGCACACGAGCGGCGGCAGGAAACGCAGCGTATGTGCGCCCGTAGCGTTAATCACAGCACCGGCGGCCAGCGCTCGGGCAACAATGTCATGCGCATCGCCCGCAGCGTCATCCAGGTCGCAGCCGAGCATCAAGCCGCGACCGCGCACCTCGGTTACGTGCGGTAACTTGGCGAGCTTTGCCTCCATATAGGTACCCACCTTGGCGGCATGTTCTGCGTAGTCGCCGCACACAAGCGCGGAGAGCGTCGCGGCGCACGCCGCGACAGCCAAGCAGCTACCGCCAAAGGTCGAGCCGTGGTCGCCCGGCTTAAACACGTCGGCGATCTCCTTCTTTGCCACCACGGCACCCATGGGCACGCCATCGGCAATGCCCTTGGCAAGGCTCATGATGTCGGGTTCCACGCCATAGGTTTGGAATGCAAACGGCTTGCCGGAGCGGAAGATGCCGCACTGGACCTCGTCGGCGATAAGGACGGCACCGGCCTCGTGCGCCAGGTCGCGCGCGGCAGCCATAAACTCCTCGGTCATGGGATACACGCCACTCTCGCCCTGGATCGGCTCGAGCATCACGGCGCAAATCTCGCTTCCCAGCCGCTTAAAGATTGCGCGCAGCTCATCGACATCGTTGGGCGTGCAGGCCACAAAGCCACCCGGCAGCGGGCGGAAGCTGTCCTGCAGCCAATCCTGCATGGTAGCGGCAATGGTCTCGAGCGTACGGCCGTGGAAGCCGCCGCGCATGCACACGATGGTGTTGCCGCCGTTGCCGGCGCGCTTTGCATACAGGCGCGCAAGCTTCATCGAGCCCTCATTGGCCTCGGCACCGGAGTTGGCAAAGAACGTCTCCCACACCTGCTCGCCCGCAGCCGGCGCTCCGAGCGCGGCGGCCGTGGTCTCATCGCCGGCGGCAATCGCATCGGCAATCACGCGTGCACTGTCCACGTCGTCGTTAGCAAGCTTGGACAGCAGCGCCGCGACCTGTCCGCGCTGCTCAATGTAGAAGTAATTGGAGACATGCATGAGCTTTTTGGTCTGTGCCTCGAGCGCCGAGAGCACGGCCGGGTCACCATGACCTAGGCTGCACACGCCGATGCCGGCAAGAAAGTCGAGGTACTCACGGCCATCGTCGCCGGTGAGCTTCATGCCGTGACCCTCGACAAACTCGACCGGAGAGCGGCCAAAGGTATGCATAACGTAATTGGATTCAAGCGATTGCTGAGCTGCAAGTGACATGGAATGCCTTTCGTTGAGCGCCGGACGGCGCAGGCCTATGGGTGCAGGAATTGGGCGGCTGCGGTCAGCTAGACCGTCTGGAGCTTCTCGACCTCGTCGAGGTTCTCGGCCAGACGCGCCGCAAAGGTCGAAAGCGGATGCGGATGCGTATCGAACTCGTAGGCCGTCTCGGTGGAATGGATCACGGTGCCGACGCCGGCATCGGTCAGCAGCTCCAGCAGCAGCGAATGCGGCGTGGTGCCGTTGATGATGTGGGCACGAAATACGCCGCCGGCAAGCGCATCGACGGCCGCGCGCAGCTTGGGAATCATGCCCTTATCGACCTCGCCGCCGTAGAGCATCTCATTGACCTCGTCGAGCGTCAGGTTGGAGATAAGTGAATCCTTATCGCTAAAGTCCTTGTACAGGCCGTCGACGTCGGTCAAAAAGATCGCCTTGTGCGCGTGGAGCGCTGCCGCAACGGCACCGGCGGCGGTATCGGCATTGATGTTGAAGAAACCGCCGTCCTCCCCCGCCGCGACGGTAGCGATGACGGGGATGTACTCGCTATCGAGTAAGCGCTCGATATAGTCGGTGTTAACGTGCGTCACTTTGCCCACGCGACCGAGCTCGGGGTCGAGCGGCTCGGCGATGAGCGTGCCGGCATCGCTGCCCGACACGCCCACGGCCAGGTTGCCGTGGTGGTTGATGGCGACAACCAGCTCCTGGTTAACCTTGCCGCCCAGCACCTCGCGCACGATATCCATAGTCGCCGGCGTGGTCACGCGCTGGCCGTTCTTAAACTCGACGGGGATGTCATAGTGGCTCAGCGCCTCGTTGATAGCCTTGCCGCCGCCATGCACGATAACGGGGCGCATGCCGATGATCTTAAGCAGGACGATGTCGCTCATCACGTCGCGACGCAGCTGCTCGTCGACCATGGCGGCTCCGCCATATTTGATAACAACCGTCTTGCCGGTCAGGTTCTTAATCCACGGCAGCGCTTCGAACAGCAGCTGCGCGGTTGCTTCGTTGGATTCGCTCGAACGACAATCGCGTGCGAATTTCATAGTCTGCCTCGTCTTTCGTATCGTTATCGCGCCGTGCTCCGCTGTCCGCAATCGCGGCAAGATGCGCAGCGTGCCTGGAATCTAGGAACGGTAGTCGCCGTTGATGGAGATGTACTCATACGTGAGGTCGCAGGTCCACACGGTCGTTGCCGCGTCGCCTGCGCCCAGGTCGGCCGAGATCACGATCTCGGGCGCCTCAAAACGTCGTAGAGCCTCGTCCTCGTCAAAGGGAACAGTCAGACCGTCGCGACAGACAGGCATGCCCATCATGTCGATGGAAACGTCTTCCTGATTAAACTTCACGCCGCACTTGCCAAGCGCCATGGCAACGCGGCCCCAGTTGCAGTCGTGGCCGGCGATGCAGGTCTTAACGAGCGGCGAGTTGGCAACGGCACGGGCGGCGATATCGGCCTCCTCGTTGTTAGCGGCGCCGGTAACGTTGACCGTAACAAGCTTGGATGCGCCCTCACCATCGGCGGCGATATTGCGCGCCAGGCTCTCGCACACCTCGTGCACGGCAAATGCCAACTCGTCAAAGGCATTGGAGCCCTCAACGATAGGCTCGGCATCTGCGGCAGCGGCGCCGGAGGCAAGCATGATGCAGGTGTCGTTGGTCGAGGTGTCGGAATCGACCGTTACCTTGTTAAAGGTCTGCTTGACGGTCGAGAGCAGCAGGGCATGAAGTGCCGCAGGCTCGACGGGGGCATCGGTGGTGATAACTGCGATCATGGTGGCCATGTTGGGCATGATCATACCCGAGCCCTTGCACATTCCGCCTACCGTATAGACATTGCCCGCATGACCCGCAGCCTCACTGACGTAGGATACGGCGTACTCCTTGGAGTGCGTGTCGGTCGTCATGATGGCGCGAGCGGCATCGGCGCCACCGTGGGCGGAGAGCGCCTCGTAGGCAGCAGGAATGGCGGTCTCAAACGTGTCGATCGACAGAATCTGGCCAATCACACCCGTGGAGGCAACCAGAATCTGCTGGGGCTCGCAGCCGATGACCTGCGAGGCGATGTTGCACGTCTCGCGCGCGCATGCAAGGCCGGTCTCACCCGTGGCGGCGTTGGCATTGCCAGAGTTGACCGAAATGCCGGCGATGATACCGTACCCCTTGTCGGTACCGCCCAGGTTGGCACGGCTCACCTGCACGGGCGCCGCGCAAAAGCGATTGGTGGTAAACACGCCAGCACCGGGACAGGGTTTATCGGGCACGACGAGCGCGTAATCCAGACGCTCGGGGTTCTTGCGGAACCCAGCGTGGATGCCTGCAGCCTTAAAACCAGACGCAGCCGTAACGCCACCCTCGACGGCGCGAATCTTGATATCAAACAGCTCGGTATTCATCGTCTTTATGACTCCTTATGTCAAACAAAAAACGGACATCGGTTGGTGCGCCATGCCAGTCGTGATCATGAAACCAGCTTAAGAGTGGCGCCCCACTCGATGCCCGACTACCAAATCGTTAACAATCGAATGTGCTACACCGGGCACGCCACTGTGGGCAAGCCTCGTCGCTCGTCAAAGCCAAAGACGATATTGGCGCACTGGACCGCTTGGCCCGCAGCGCCCTTGCACAGATTGTCGATGGCGCCCGTCGCCACCAGCACGCCCGCGCGCTTGTTGAGCGCGAGGCCAATCTGGGCAGCGTTGGTGCCGACGACCGAAGCCGTCTTGGGCTGCTGGCCGGCATCGAGCACGCGCACAAAGGTGCGACCGGCGTAGAACTGCTTGTAATGGTCGACAACGTCCTCAAGGGTCAAGGTATCGATAGCCTGCGGCGCGAGCGGCAGCGTCACCGTGGAGAGCAGACCGCGCTTGAGCGGTGCCAGGTGCGGGGTAAAGACGACGCGATCGGTCAGGCCAAGGATTTGCTCAATCTCGGGCGTGTGGCGATGCTTGCCCACGCCGTAGGCCTCCAAGTTCTCGTCGGCGCTGCAAAAATGGGTGCGGGCGTTGCAGGACTTACCGGCGCCCGTCACGCCGCTAATGGCATCGACAATCACGGGACCGTTCTCGGCCACCCAGCCCGCGCGCACGGCGGGCGCGGCGGCAAGGCTCGTTGCGGTGGGATAGCAACCGGCGCAGGCGACCAGCACGGGTTTGCCGTCGGCATGGTCGGATGCGGCGGTCTCCAAGTCCTGGCAGAACAGCTCGGGCAGACCGAAGGCACGGGTCTTGAGCAGCTCGGGGCTCGTATGCTCGGCGGCATACCAAGCCTCAAAAACGGACGCGTCGTTCAGACGGTAGTCGGCCGAAAGATCAAAGCAGGAGACGCCCGATGCAAGCAGCGCGGGCACCTGTGCCATGGCAGCCGTGTGCGGCACGGCCAAAAAGACCGCGTCGCAGTTCTTGAGCTCAGGGGCATCATGCGTCGTAAAGACAAGATCGCTTACGCCGGTGAAGCTCGGGTGCACCGCAGACAACGGCTGGCCGGCATCGGCGTTGGACGTAATGGCAGCAAGTTCAAACTCGGGATGACCGAGGACGAGGCGAATGAGCTCGGCTCCGGCATATCCAGCCGCGCCGACGATTCCAACCTTCAAAGACATATCAGACTCCTTGTCTGCGATTTATGCACCGATGCGCATTTCGCAGCGGTCGTTATGAAGTGGGTTGAAACTTTAGCACCAAAAGATGCATTAATACGTAAATGGCTTGCATATTCATGCATTGAAACATTCCCGACACATTCGCTTGAAGGAATTGACAAATGGAGCGGGCCCCGTATTGACCGGCGCTCCTAACGGCGCCGAGCAATACGGGGCCCGCCCATGCGAAAACCAAGTTGTTAGGATGAGCCAGCTGGCTAGAGCTCGACCGGCACCCATTCGTCGTGATTGCAGATAAAAGCCTCGGGATCCTCGACGCTAAAGAAGACGAGCGTGGGGTCGTTAGGCCCCTCATAGTGCTCGCCCAGGCGCTCTAGATGCTTCCACCCAGCTTCGCGCATTTCGCCTAAAGCCCGGTCATCCAAGCCGGCACGCCCGCGCAAGATGAGCCAGCCATGGCCCGGCCACCAACTCGTGGCCTCAAAGCGCTGGTTTTGCAGCAGCTCTTGCCACACATCTTTGGTGCGCGCTGTTACAAACCACAGCTTGCCGTCCTGGATCTGCGCAAACGAAAACGGACGCACATGAGGCTGTCCGTCAACGCTCGTCGCCAAATACCATGCCGGCACCGACGTCAGATACTCCAACACCGTATTCAATCCGTCCATGTGTCCTCCTGGCGCTAGCTAATTCGAAACGGGTAGTTAATTTGAGACGCGCTAGAGCTCCAGGCGCTCCTCGCTGCCGTCGATATCACAGAAGCGCGCGGCAATGTTGCGGACCGAAAAGAAAGCAAGGCGGCCGTCGTTGGCACTCTCGTGTTCCTCGCCGATGCCCACCATGTGCTTAAAACCCGCTTGACGCACCTTGTCGCTCGCAACTGCGTCGTCCTCAAGTGCGGCTTCGCCGGTCAATACGATCCAGCATTCCCCCGGCTTCCAGCCCGAGAGCTCAAACTTGGGATTCGCACTCAGCTCCGCCCACACATCCTTGTCGCGCGACGTGCAAAACCACAGCTTACCTTCATCGACCATGGCAAACGAAAACGGCCTCACGCGAGGCTGATGCCCGTCGGCCACATCGGTCGTGGCCAGATACCACGCCGGAATGCGCCTGAGATACGAGCAGGCGCGCTCAAGCTGAGCTGTGCGGTCGTTGTCGGTCATAGGGACCCCTTTCTTGCGCTCGAATCGCGCCTAAACAAGTTGAAGGTTGACGACGATGACACACGCAAACAGCAGCATCGTCACCACCGCAGCCAGCGCATCCCCGCGGCGAAATGCAAGCGCATGCAGACGCGTGCGGCCCTGCTCGCCGTGATAGCAGCGTGCATCCATGGCGGCAGACAGCGTCTCGGCATGACGGAACACGCCCGTGAACAGTGGAATCGCCACACTGCCGAGCATACGCACGCCGCCGAGCGGGCCACCCGTTACGCGTGCACCGCGGCTTGCCTGCGCGTCCGCCGTCTGCTTCATCTCGGTGGCAAACTGCGGCATAAAGCGCAACGCGATGCCCATGATCATGCCGAGCTCATGCGCCGGAAGCCCCACGCGCGCAAACGGTGCGAGCAGACGCTCAAAGCCCGCGGTGAGGTCGAGCGTCGGTGTGGTGAGCGTAATGGCGCTCATGCCGGCCATCATCAGAGTCAGGCGACACGCCATAAAGGCGGCAGAACGCAGTGAGCCCTCGCTTATCTGCAGAAAGCCGAGCTGCCACAGGATGCGCCCACTCTGATCGGTAAACAAGTTGAGCACCGCGACCACGACGACGATTGCCAGCAGCGGCGCCATCGACGACAGAACGCGACGAGCCGGCACCCGGGACACGACATAGATCAGCACAACGAAAATTGCGACAGGGGCCAATCCGCGGAAGCCGCCGACGGTCAGCGTCGTGATCAAAAACACAAAGCCCAGGAGCAGCTTGGTGCGCGGATCCAGGCGATGGATCGCGCTATCGTTCGGATAGTAGCTGCCAAACGAAAACGCCTCCATCAGCAACCCTCCTCTCGCGCGACCGTTTCGGATTTGGCCTTGTCCGAGACGTTAGAAGAACCGCCTGAGCGACCGATCGGCAAATCTGCCAACTCGTCGGCCAACGACTCAACCGTATAGAGCCCGCCGCGACGCAGCGGCACGCCCGCTTCCGCGAGCGCCAACACCATGCGCTGGGCAGCGGGAACACCCAAGCCGATTGATTTAAGCTCATCCGCATGCGCAAAAACCTGAGCGGGCGTGCCCTCAGCAAACACCGCGCCCTCGTTCATCACGACAATACGATCGCAGCAATTGGCAAGGTCATCCATACTGTGTGAGACCATGACGACGGTCAGGCCCCCATGGTGAAGTCGATCGATGAGCTCCAGGAAATCACTGCGCGCCGCCGGATCGAGCCCCGCCATGGGCTCATCGAGTACCAGGACCTCGGGCTCCATGGCAAGCACGCCGGCAAACGCCACGCGCCGCTGTTGGCCACCCGAAAGCTCAAAGGGACTCTTGTCGCCCACCGTGGCCAAGTCGAGGCCCACGCGCGCGAGCGATGACTCAACGCGGCGCGCGACCTCGGCCTGCGACAAGCCAAGGTTGTGCGGGCCAAACGCCACGTCCTGCGTCACGGTTTCGGCAAACAGCTGACGCTCGGGATATTGAAACACCACGCC
>CALHWR010000018.1 GCA_938036665.1 uncultured Collinsella sp.
CGCATCCTCGCGCGTCGCCGCGACCACCGTACGCGACACCAGACGCGCTCCGGCCACCATGTCGTTGGCGGCACAACCCTCAGTAAAGCTCTGGACGTCGCCTTTCTGGACAATCTTGCGCTTGAGCTTGGGGGCGCACACAAAGGTGCCCCTCCCCTGCTGGCGGTCGAGATACCCCGCGCGCGACAGCTCCTCGATGGCGCGGCGCACGGTGATGCGCCCCACGCCGTAGGACTTCGCGAGCTCCATCTCGGAAGGAATGCGCGAACCGGCCGCGTACACGCCGCGCGCGATCTCGCCCTTTAGGTCGTCCATGACCTGCTGGTACAGCGGTACGGCGGATACGCCAGCGCGGTCGGTTTTATCGTCGGTTGCCATCGTTACGCTCCATCCCGCGCATGCTCGGACTCAAACTCTTCAATCGCCGCCATAAACTGCTCGCCAAAGGCATCGGCCTTTTTCTCGCCGATGCCGTTGACCTGGACAAGCTCGTCGCGCGTCTGCGGGCGCAGGCGGCACAGGCCGCGCAGGGCCTTGTCGGAGAAGACCATGTACGGCGCCATCTCCAGCTCGGCCGCGATCTCCTTGCGCAGGGCGCGCAGGCGCTCGAATAGCTCGGCATCGTCGCCCACACGCGGGCGCTGATCCAGCTCGGCCTCCTCGCGCAGCAGATCCACCGCACGGCGGGCGCGGGCCGAGGCCTTGCGCTTGGACGCGCGACGCTTAACGGTAAAGGCGAACGCCTCATCCTCGACCTCGACGGCACGCGGGCCCAGCCCAACGACCGGGTACTGCCCCTGCGAGGTTGCCAAATAACCGCGGCCGCACAGCTGACCGATGATGTCCTTGATGCGCCCGACCGATTCGCTCGACAGCTCACCGTAGCCGCGGTCCTCGTCCAGATGCATCTGGCGAATGCGCTCGGTATTGCCGCCGTGGAGCACATCAGCGATCAGCGACTTGCCAAAGCGCATGGGTCGCGTGGCCACATAGCGCACGGCAGCACGGGCCATATCGGTGACGTCCTCGACCTCGAACTGCGTGAGGCAATTGCTGCAGTTGCCGCAGCCCTCGGCGTCGTCCGTGGCGGTGGCGCCCGCACCAGCCGCAGCAGCATGCTCGGCCGCGGCCTCGTCGCCAAAGTAGCGCAGCATATATTCGCGCAGGCAGCCGGTGGTATTGCAGTAGCCCTCCATCTGGCTGAGCAGACGATATCGATTTTGGAGCGCCCACGCGCGTTGCTCGTCGTCGAGCGCCTCGTCGGCCGCATCGCCGCGGTCGATTAAAAAGCGGCGCATGCGAAAATCGTTGCCGTTCCACAGCAGGTGGCAGCTGGCCGGGTCGCCATCGCGGCCGGCGCGGCCCGCTTCCTGATAGTAGGCCTCGATGCTCTCGGGCACGTTGTTATGGATGACATAGCGAACGTTGGGCTTGTCGATGCCCATGCCAAAGGCGTTGGTGGCGACCATCACCTGGATATCGTCATCGATAAAGGCACGCTGACTCTGGCGGCGGGCGTCATTGCCCATGCCGGCATGGTAGCGGCCCACGCGAATGCCGCTGGGGCCCAGCGCCTCGGCAAGCTCACCTGCCAGCTCATCGACGGTCTTGCGGGTCGAGCAATACACGATGCCGCTCTCGCCCGAATGCGCAATCACATAGTCGCGCACCCACGCTGCCTTGGCCTTGTCGCCCATCTCCTCGCAGCCAAAGTAGAGGTTCTTGCGATCGAAGCCCGTCACCACCGTCGCGGGATTTTGCAGGCCGAGCATCTGCTGAATGTCCGCGCGCACACGCTCGGTCGCCGTGGCGGTAAACGCCGCCACGATCGGGCGCTGCGGCAGGGAATCGATGAACTCGCGAATCTGCAGGTAGGCGGGGCGGAAATCCTGGCCCCATTGGCTCACGCAGTGAGCCTCGTCAATGGCCACGAGCGGCACGCCAATGCCGCCGTCCGCCGCAGCCTCCTGCGCAAAGGCTAAAAAGCGCGGCTCGAGCAGGCGCTCGGGCGCCACATACATAAGCTGATAGCGGCCCTCGCGCGCCCGCTTGAGCACGGTGTTTTGCTGGGCCGGAGTAAGACTGGAGTTGAGATAGCTGGGTCGCGCACCCGCCGCGAGCAACGCGCGGGTCTGATCCTCCATAAGCGACAGCAGCGGACTCACCACAAAGGTGATGCCGGGCAGCATAAGCGCAGGTACCTGGTAGCAAATGGACTTGCCGGCGCCTGTGGGCATAACGCCGAGCGCATCGCGGCCGGCAAGAATCGCATCGACCATGCGGTCCTGCCCCGGGCGAAACGAGGTGTAGCCAAAATAGGCGCCGAGCGTGTCGAGCGCCATCTGCTGCATGCTATCGGTCATGATTTCCTAACGTCCAAGTCATCTGCCGCCGATTATACGCCGCCACGCGGACCGGTGCCGCACGGCTGTCGGCCACGCTCATTCTGCGGGTAGTCATTGGGGACGTTCTTGAATGACTAGTCGTTTAAGAACGTCCCCAACGACTAATCTCTTGACAAACGCGGAAACGTCGCTGGTTGAGCATAAGTCAGCGAAAACGCCCCTAAGCGAGCAAGGTGACGTGAAAGAGGAGGGAAGCGTACTTCGGTACGCGACCGACGATTGAACGTCAGATTGCCGCTTAGGGGCGTTTGCAGCGTCGACCGGTCCGCCGTTCGTCAGAACGGCGGAACCACCCCTACATGACCATAACGTAGCGCGATCCCACGTAGTACTGCTTACCCATCAGGACCGGCTCGCCATTGGGGCCGATAAAGCCGGCACGCAGGTTGAGCAGTGGATCGTGCGGAGCGATGCCCAGCTCGGCCGCCTGCTCGGTATTGGCACGAACGGCCTCGACCGTGCGGTAGCCAACCGAGACAATCGGCGTTCCGCCAACACGCTCGACCTCGGCAAAAATCGACTTGTCCTCAAGATCGGCCGTCAACAGCTCACGGTAGGCGTCAAACGGCACAAAGATGTTTTCCTCAAAGATGGGCTCGCCGTCGGCCGTACGCACGCGCTTAATGTGCAGTAGCAGCGCGTCCTTCTGCAGGCCAAAGAACTCCATCTCGTTTTGACGTGCCGGCACAATCTGGCGATCGACCACGTGTGCACCCGCCTTCATGTCATTGTCGGCACACAGCGCGGTAAACGTCTGCAGCGTCGAGGCGTGGAACTGGCGGTTGATGTGCGGCGTGGAGACAAAGGTGCCGCGGCCCTGCTGCTTAACCAGGTAGCCATCGGAGCACAGCTCCTCAACGGCGCGACGCACCGTAATGCGGCTTACCTCGTACTGCTCGGCAAGCTCAAGCTCGGACGGGATACGCTCCTTGGGTGCATAAACACCTTTCTCGATCGCATCCTTGATTTCGTCGTAAATCTGCTGGTAAAGTGGTGCATTTTTGGGTGCGGGCATATCTGATCACTCTTATCAAAATAGCGAAATAACTAATACGTATATAACGTCTTTTTATATGTTATCTCAGTTTGATAAAACGATACACCACATACAGCAAATCCTTACTTGCCGTCGTCCTGCTGCAGACTGTCCTGCTCGCTGAGGCGCGCCTGCCTGCTGGCCATGCGCGCGGGCTTGTCGGGATCGGGTACGGCCGTGGGCATGGGCTCGTCGACATGACCGCCCCACCAGCCGCCCACAAAGTTAAGCGTGTGGAACACATTGATCACGGCGCCGGGATCAATGTCGCACACCAACTTGATGATGTCCTGGCTCTCATAGGTCGAGACAACGGTGTGCAGCAGGTACATCTTTTCGCGGCTGTATCCGCCAACGACCTCGGCGCAGCTGATGCCGTGCTGAAAATGGTCGATATAGGCGGTCATGACCTCGTCGGCCTTGCGCGTCGTGATCTGCAGCGTTACGCGGTCATAGCGGCGGTAGAAGCTGTCGATGGTCTTAGTCGAAATAAACTGGAACACGATGGAGTACGCCGCGTTGTCCCAGCCAAACATAAAGCCAAAGATCGCCAGGATAAAGCAGTTAAAACCAAAGATGACGCCCCAGATGGTCTTGCCCGTGTGGTTGGAGACCCACAACGCGATAAAGTCGGTACCGCCGGTGGATGCGCCGGACTTAAGCGCGATGGCGGCGCCCAGGCCCGAGACCACGCCGCCAAAGATGATGAGCATGATCTTGTCGCCCAAAAACGGCGCAAAGTGAAAGATGTTAAGGAACAGCGACGAGAGCGCAACCTGCATCATCGAGAAGATGACGAAGCGCTTGCTAATGCCGCTCCAGCATAGGAGCGCCACGGGGATGTTGAGCGCGAGCATACCGAGCGAGATGTCGATATGAACGCCACCCAGCGAGGTAACGCGATCGAGCAGGACCGCGACGCCGGTAAGACCGCTCGGAAGCAGGTCGGCGGGTTGAATGAACGCCTGGATCAGGAATGTCTGGAGAACGGCAGAAATGGTGACCGCCACGGCGGTGATGGCACGGCGGACGATGGTAAGGCGGCCGAGCACGAGCACGCGGTCCGTGAGCTGATCGATGGCGTTCGCCACGTAGGCTCCTTTCGAAGGCAGATGTAGTTGTGGGGCGTGGCCGCGATTGTAGCATGGAGCATGCGGGGGCGCTTCAATTCACCCTCTCTCGACAACCAAAACGGGACCGGTAACCCCACAACCAAAGGCCCAAATTCTAAGTGAGTAGACTTTTCGCAACCTGCCGAGCACAGCCAATAACAGCCACCTCTGTGACCTGCGGTTTTACTAAGGCAGAAACGCTTTGTGCTCGGCATGCGCCAAAAAGTCTACTCACTTAGTCTGAGTCGAAGCCAAACTGATCCAAATTGAAGCCAAAATGAGCCAATCCGCCGCGATAAATGCGCGAATCGGCACTTCTCGCGGCGGATTGACGCTACAAAGCGGCCAGAATGTCGGTCAGATTATCGATAACGGCATCGGCTCGCGATTGATCGAGGTTGACGCCCTCATGCGGACGCAGTGCCAGGACGCGGGCGCCGGAGCGCTTGCCAGCCTCGATGCCCAACGGCGAGTCCTCGATAACCAGGCACTCGGCGGGGTCAACGCCCAGCGCCTCCATGGCACGCAGGTAGATCTCGGGGTCGGGCTTAAATGCACTGCACTCGTGACCGCTGATGGTGTAGTCCAGCACGTCGGTGATACCGGCAATCTCCACCAGCTCGTCAATGAGCTCGCGATAGGACGAGCTCGCGATGGCACATTTCATGCCGCGCTTGTGCAGCTCACGCATCACCGGCTCCGTCTGCTCGTTGAGTAGCTCGGCATACGGAACGGGATGGTCCGGGCTGTAGACCTGCTTGTACTCCACGCGCAGGCGCTCGCGCAGCTCAACATCGTCGGGCACCAGCGACTTCCAAATGGCGGGCTCGTTAGACCCCGAAAGATCGGGAATCTCGTCAAAGTGGAACCCCTTCTCCTCCATAAACGCCACGCGACGACGGTTGTAGAACCACTCGGTATCGACCAGCACGCCGTCCATATCAAACAGCACTGCCTTGATCATACGCATCTCCTCCCACCTGCCAAAAAGGGACAGGTTTATTTTGGTAGGTTTTATCTAGGGTTTTATGACGCAACGGACACGCCCTCAAAGCAAAAAGGGGACGGAGCGCAAACCCCATCCCCTCTCAATCAACCCGTAAGGTCTACTTACTTGTGATTAGTAGGAAAGCTTCCACATGTAGCGACGCATGGTCAGCGGGTGCTGACGGGCCTCGGCGATCTGGTTGCCGTACTCGCGCATAACGGCGAGGTGCAGCAGCGGGTTGAAGTAGGTGACGACGCTCGCGGGCACGGCGTCAGCCAGGCCGTAGTCCTTGGAATCGATCAGAGCGACCTTGGCACCCATGCGCTTAAGGAAGGTGAGGGCGCGGGCGTCCATCGGACGGGTAGCGCCATCGGACATGAAGAAGACGTAGGGCTTACCCTCGGTGGAAACCTCGAACGGGCCGTGGAAGTACTCGCCGGTGTTGTAGGCGGCGGCGTCGATCCACTGCATCTCGGTGAACAGGAAGGCGGCGTGAGAATAAGCCATCTTCTCGGAGGCACCGGAAGCCATGAAGTAGATCATCTTGTCGTCCTTGAAGTCCTCGGCGAACTTCTTGGCGAGCTTCTTGCAGTGCTGAGCGGCGTTCTCGCAGAGATCGAAGACGTTGGTGAGGCCGGTGATCATGTCCTCGTAGTGGTCATAACCCTCGGTCTGCTGAAGGATCTCGACAGCAAGAGCGATGGCATAGCCGGGCTTCTCGCACTTGGCAGCGTAGTTGGCGTGGAAGCCGTGAACGATGACGTGGTCGGCGTCGACGGTCAGAGCGGAGCCAGCCTTGTTGGTGAGGGAGACGACCGGGCAGTTGTGCTTCTTGGCGGTCTTGTTGGCCTCGACGGTCTCGGGCGTGGAGCCACCGAGGGAGCAGGTGATCACGAAAGTGTGCTCGTTGACCCAGGAAGGCGTGTCGTAGTTGAACTCGTTAGCGGTGAAGATCTGAACGTTCAGCTTGTCCGTGTTGTTGGCCAGGAAGTACTTGGCGGGGTAAAGGTCGGACATGGAGGCACCGCAGCCGACGAAGGCGACGCTGTGGATCTCGTGGTTGGACAGGACGTCAGCGACGATCTGCTTAGGGAGGTTAAGGTCGATCTCGTACATCTGACACATTCCTTTCGATTTTTGCGGCGCCACTTTGCCGGACGCACACAGGGTTACCGTGATTTGGACCGACTCGTCGGCCCGTTGAGGATGTGACAAAGGAACTGTCCCTTTGACACATTTAGGGATGGAAGCCTGCCTGGGGTATGGGATGCCAGGCAGGCCCCCGGGGGAAAGCGGTTAGGCGCTTGGTCGCGACTAGGCCAGGATGCCGGCCGCGGAAAGGGCGATGCCGCCCACGATGGCGATCACGAGGAGCCAACCGGTGTTGACGTTCTTCTTGATGAGCCAGTACATAAGGCCGGTGAGGCCAAGGGAGATCATCTGGGGCATCATGCCGTCCAGGATGTCCTGGATCACGACGGTGCCGTCAGCGAACTGCAGCGGGGTGGTGGCACCGATCAGCGTAGCGATCATGCCGCCCACGGACATAAGACCCACGATGCCACAGACATACATGAGCTTCTCCATGAGGTCGCCGCCCTGAAGCTTGCTCAGGTACTCGTGGCCGCCCTGATAGCCCATCTTGGCTGCGAACCAAGTGATCAGCACAGAGGGGACGATGGAGATGAGCATGGCCAGGATCGGGCCCATGATGGAACCCTGCTGAGCCAGCTGAACGCCCAGACCAAAGGCGATAACGCGGATGGTGCCCTGGAAGAAGGAGTCACCGATGCCGGAAAGCGGACCCATGAGGGAGGTCTTGACCGCGTTGATCGAATCGGGATCGAAGTTCTCGGGATCCTTGGCGTACTCCTCCTCCATGGAGGCGGCGAGGCCCAGGACAAAAGCGCTCGTCTGCGGGGTGCAGTTGTAGAACGCCATGTGACGGTGGTAAGCCTCTTTCTTAGCAGCGAGCTGCTTGGGGTCGGACTCATCCGGATAGAGGCGATCGAGCGTGGGAACCATGCCGTAGAGGAAGCCCATGTTCATCTGACGCTCGTAGTTCCAAGAGGCCTGGATGGCCCAGGAGCGCCAGAAGAACTGGCTGACCTTCTTGTTCAGGGACACGTCCTTGGTTGCGGTTGCCATAGTGTGTTCCTCCTTAGTCTTCGTCGTCTTCGAGCGGATCGTAGTCGGAATCGACACCGGCGGCTGCATGGGAACCGTTGAACTTGAAGCCCATGAAGACGACAGCCAGGCACACACCGATCAGAGCGACCGCGATGACGGACAGGTTGAGGTAAGCGGCGAGCAGGAAACCGATGAACAGGAACGGAGTCATACCCTTCTTGATCATCATGGTGAGCAGCAGGGCCAAGCCGTAGGCGGTCATGATCTTGGTCGAAACGTTAAGACCAGTGGACAGCCACTCGGGAACCATGTTGACGATGGCCTGAACCAGGTCGGTGCCAACAAAGACGGCGAGGAAGATCGGCAGGAAGTACATGACGGCGTACAGACCGGAGCCGGCGCAGATGTGCATGCGGTAGGCGGTCTTGAACTTTCCGTTATCGATCGCGCTATCTGCCACATGGGTGAGGGCGGCGATGATGGAACGGAACACGATGCCGAGGAGCTGACCCAGGACGGCGACCGGGATGGCGATCGTCATGGCGGTCTCGGCGGAAGCATCGGTCAGGCACGCAAAGGCAGCGGCCACGATGCCGCCCAGGACCATATCGGGCGGAACGGCGGCGCCGACCTGCACCAGGCCCATGGACACGAGCTCGACGGCGGCACCGACGGCAAGGCCGGTGGGCACATCGCCCAGCAGCAGACCGACGAGCGTAGCGCCAACGAGAGGCTGCTCGAAGTTAAGACGACCGAGCAGGCGGGAGTCCCACATGCAGAACACGCCGACGAGGCCGACGAGCACCGCACTGATGAACGTATTCATACCCTTCTCCTTTCAGTCAGGCAAAAGCCTGGTTGATTACAGCTTGGCGTCGATGTCGACGCTCTGATACGTAGGGGTCTGCTGGACGTAGAGCTTGATGCCCATGTCGAGCAGCTGGTTGACGTCGGACTTCTGGGTGGCGTCGAGGAAGACGGAGCTGTCCTTGCCGCCGACCTGATCGGCACCGTCGTGGTTGGCGGTGGCGCCCAGGTTGATGGCGTCGAGCTTGTAGCCCTGGCAGAACTGCAGCATCTCGGCCGTGTTGCCAAAGACGAACATGACGCGCTCGCCGAGGGTGTTGAGCTTGTCCATCTTGGCGAGGGCACGCTCGACGGTGAAGACGTTCAGGCGCACGCCCTGGGGTTTGGCCAGCTTAAGGGCGCCCTTCTTGATGTCATCGTTGGCGGCAGCGTTGTCGACGACGATGATGCGCTCGGCCTGGACCTTGGTGGTCCAGGTAAAGACGACCTGGCCGTGCAGCAGACGGTAGTCAAGACGCGCGAGGACGATCTTGGCGGGACCGGAGCTGTGACGGGACGCCTTGGCCTTCTTGGCGGGAGCCGCGGCGACCTCGACCGGTGCGTTGGGGTTGGTCAGACCGGTGCGGGCCTCGTTGATGAGGGACGCGAGCTCGGCACCCTTGACGGGGACGGGGCTCATAGCGAGCGTGAGCGCCAGCGGGATATTGAAACCGCTGACAACCGTGAACTTCGTGCCGTTCTTGGAAAGCTCGACCATGTTGTTGTTGACCGAGCTACCGAGCATATCGGTTAGCACATACACGGTGTCGTCCGCGTTGAACGTGGCGATCATAGCCTCAACCTTATTGGTGATGGGCTCCTTGTCGTCACGAGCAAGCGACACGACGTGGACGTTCGACACGTCGCCGAGAACCATCTCGAGCGTGTCTTTGGCGCCTGCGGCCAGGCCGCCATGAGATGCGAGAATGATCTGATTCATCTTGCCTCCTCCTTTTCGTTATGGTCATTATAACGTCTTATACGTTGCGGATATTGATAATTAGTATATAAACCGTTCGCGGGTGAAAAACGACCGTTGGCGGGTTTAACGCAATCGAAACGATGGTCTTGGGTAGGCCGGCGCTGGCTGGATAACCCCAGGTCGGACGCCGCGCGCAACCCCCTATCGCACGAAGTACCAGGGGCTTTCCTGCACGGTGGGCTCCAGCGCAATGCCCGTGCGCTCGCGGAAGAGATCCATGTCCTGCGATTTCTCCGTCCACCACGCGTTGGGCTTAAAGGTCATGCTCTCAACGACATGACCGACAAACACACTGTTGCGCAGCTTGGAAAAGTCGGTGTTCATAATCACGATGGACGCGAGCACCAAAACGATGCCCAGAACTTTGATCGCGCCGGCGGGCTCGGCGTAGACACCAATGCCCAGCAGTACGGTGACGACTGTCTCGAATGACATTACGACGGGAACTTTCGACGTCTCGAGCCCCATGGACAGACCCTGCATATATAAGATGTAAGCCACAGCTGTGGGGATGAGTCCAAAGCCAAGGAACAGCAGCAGCAGCTGTGGCGACATTGCCGCGGCGACATCCGGCCACGGAGCCGCGATAGCTGCCATAACCGCACCGCCAAAAACAAAGCCCCAAAACGTGACAGCCAGCGGGTGGACCGTCTTGGTTGCTATCCGGCTAAACACCGCGAGCGACGCACCACAAAGGCCTGCAATCACGCCCGACGTGACGCCCCAAACCGAAAAATGAAAACCGGAAAGGTCGCCATTGGTCACCGCAAGCACGCAGCCAACGATGTTAAAGACAATGGCGATGAGTTTGTTGAGGGTCACGTCCTCGCGATAAAGGACGCGGCCGAGCGCGACGCCAAACACCGGCGACGTGTAGAGCAGCACCGATGCCGTGGACATGCCCACCTCGCGCATGCACTCGTAATAGCAGGTGTTGGCGGCAGCCAAACCGACGATACCGACAAGCGCGCAGGAAACAAGCTCTTTAGGGCTTGCCTTGAACAGGGTCAGCGGACCCTGAACCACGGTAGACCCCTCACCCGGACGGCAGCCCATAAACATCAGGACCGGCGCCAAGATAAGCGCTCCGACCAACAAGCGAAAGGCAGCCATGCTCTGGGACGAAACGCCCATGGCCGAGATGCCGTTTACAAAGATTCCGATGCTGCCCCACATAAGCGCGGCGATCAGCACCAGCACATAGCCCAGATTGCTCCTCTTCAACGCAGCCTCCTCAGTATTATTTCCAATATGTTTCATGCTACGTTATAGTCGTTATATACATTTTTCAAGGCACAAATCGGCGAACGGGAAATCTCTCGACACAAGGAGTGTCCCCAACTGCCGGCACAGACGATATGAGCAGGACATAAAAACATTGGGAGCCCCCGGCATGAAAGGCCGCGGATCAGGCCGACAATGGTGAGTGTCTAATCCAGCCGCGGCGGCCACGCCGCATTCATGGAAGGGGCTCCCATGCTCGATACTACCACCTTCGTCGGCCTCGACGTCCACGCCCGCTCGATAAAGGCCGTCTCCCTCGACGTCATGACCGGGGAGGTGCGCGCCGCGACCTTCGGCTACGACGCCGGCGCCGTCGCGGAGTGGGTCCGCTCCGTGGACCCCGGGGCCAGGTGCGTGTACGAGTCCGGGGTCACGGGCTTCGACCTGCAGAAGAGGCTCTCCGGCCTGGGGGTCGACTGCGTGGTCGGCGCCGTCTCGAAGATGATCAAGCCCAGCGCGGACAGGCGCAGGAAGAACGACCGCAACGACGCCGAGTTCCTCGCCCGCATGCTGTCGGTCGGCAACGTGGTCGAGGTGTGGGTCCCCGACGACGAGTGCGAGGCCGCCCGCGACCTGACCAGGGCGCTCGAGGACGCGAGGGACGACCTCTCGCGCTCGAAGCAGCGGCTCTCCAAGTTCCTGCTCAGGCACGGGCTCGTCTTCGACGAGAGGACGCCCACCGGCCGCAGGAAGGGCAACTGGACCCGGGCGCACTGGTCCTGGATCGAGTCGATTAGGTTCGCGGAGGGGGCCGACAACGACGCGCTCGCCTACTACGTCGACGCGGTCAGGCGGGCGGCGGAGGAGAAGGCGAGGCTCGAGGGGCTCGTCGGGGCCGAGGCCCGCAAGCCCAGGTGGCGGAAGAGGGTCGACTCCCTGCGCTGCCTCAAGGGCGTCGACACCGCTTCCGCCGCCGACCTCGTGTTCGAGGCCGGCGAGTTCTCCAGGTTCAGGAACGCCCGCTCGTTCGCCGCGTGGGTCGGCCTGACGCCCTCCGAGCACTCCAGCGGGGAGAGCGACCGCAGGGGCGCGATCACCAAGGCCGGCAACAAGCACCTGAGGAAGACGCTGGTCGAGGCCGCGTGGCACTACCTGACGTGCTCGGGGCGGCCGAAGGACCTCGCCAAGGGCCAGGCCCCGGACCGGGGCGCCCGGAGGCATGCCGCCAAGGGCGTGCGGAGGCTGGTCGAGAGGCGGGAGGCGCTGCTC
>CALHWR010000019.1 GCA_938036665.1 uncultured Collinsella sp.
CCTGTTCGGTGAGCTGACCGCCGAGGCCACCCGGTTTGACGGCTACGATATGCTGAGCGAGTCCGCCAAGGTCATCGCCCTGTCTGACGGCGAAGAGTTGGCCGATGCCATCGCCACCGACGAGGCAGGCGAGAGCAAGGACGGTGTGCTGGTCGTGCTGGACCGCACCCCGTTCTACGCCGAGATGGGCGGCCAGCAGGGTGACGCCGGCGAGCTTTCCGCCGAGGGCGTTGCGCTGACCGTTTCCGATACCAAGAACCACAACGGCCTGTATGCTCACGTCGCCCACGTCACCGAGGGTACGCTGACCGTCGGTACTACCGTGACCGCCGCGCTCGACGCCGAGCGCCGTGGCTTCCTGCGTCGCAATCACACCGCCACGCACCTGCTCGACGCCGCGCTTAAGCAGGTCCTGGGCGAGCATGTCTCCCAGGCTGGCTCGCTGGTGACGCCCGAGCACCTGCGCTTTGACTTCACGCACTTCGAGGCCCTGTCCTCCGAGCAGCTCAAGGCTGTCGAGGACCTGGTCAACCAGCAGATCTTCGCCTCCAAGCCGGTCGTGACCCGCGTCATGGGCATCGACGAGGCCAAGGCCGCCGGTGCTGTCGCCCTGTTTGGCGAGAAGTATGGCGACGTCGTCCGCGTTGTCTCCGTGGGCGCCGAGGACCAGCCGTTCTCCCGTGAGCTCTGCGGTGGCACCCATGCTGCCAACACCGCCGAGATCGGCCTGTTCAAGATCATTTCCGAGTCCTCTACGGGCTCCAACGTCCGCCGCATTGAGGCCGTGACCTCTAAGGGTGCTCTCGACTACATGGCCGACCGTCTGGCGCTCGTCGACGCCGCTGCTGCTGCGCTCAAGTGCCGTGTGGATGAGGTTCCCGCCCGCGTGGAAAACCTGCAGGCTGAGCTGCGCGAGACGTCCAACAAGCTCAAGAAGGCACTCACCGGTGGCTCCTCTGATGCGATCTCCAGCGCCATCGAGGGCGCCGTCGAGCTCGACGGCTACAAGCTCGTCGTCGCTGAGCTCCAGGGCCTTGAGGCCGCTGACCTGCGAAACGTCTGGGATACCGTGCACCAGAAGGTTGCCGGTCCTGTCGCCTGCGTCGTCGCCAGCGTGACTGAGAAGGGCACCCCGGCCCTGCTCGCCGCCGGCTCTGATGACGCTGTCAAGGCCGGTTTCCACGCCGGCAACGTGATCAAGCAGATCGCGGGCCTGGTCGACGGTCGCGGTGGCGGCCGTCCCAACATGGCCCAGGCCGGTGGCAAGAACGCCGCCGGCATCGCCGATGCCCTCGCGGCCGCTAAGACCGCGCTCGGCGCCTAAGAATCTAGGTAATCGCTGTGGTCGCGCTTGCGCTGGACATAGGGGAGACCAGGATCGGCATCGCCGTCTCGAGCCGTGATGGCAAGATGGCGATGCCTGTCAAGGTGCTCCCGGCTGCAGAGGTCACCGGTATGGCCAAGACGTTCCGCTACCTGGTCGAGGACTATGAGCCCGATATCCTGGTAAGTGGGCGTCCCCTGACCATGGCCGGTGAGCCCGGTCCCCAGGCCGAGCGTGTTGCCGCTGTTGCGCAAAAGATTGCCGACGAGCTCGATCTTCCGTTGGAGTTTGAGGACGAGCGCCTGTCCTCGCAAGAGGCCAAGCGTATCCTGCGCGAGCAGGGCCTCAACGAAAAACAGATGAGGGGCAAGATTGACATGATTGCCGCCAGCCTGTTTTTGCAGACGTGGCTTGATCGTAAAAACGAGGAGGTTTCGCATGCCTAGCGCTCCCGATCCGCGCCAGCCGAATCGTACACGTCAGCCGGCGTCGCGCCCTGCCCAGCCTGGCCAGCGTCCGGCACAGCCGACCCAGCGCGCAGCTCAGTCTGCCGCGCGCCCGGTGCAGTCCTCCTCTCGTTCGGCCCAACCTGTTCAACGGACGGGTCAGCAGCCTTCTGCTCGTTCGGTTCAGTATCCGGCTTCTCACGCGGCTCAGCAGCCCACTGCTCGTTCGGCTCAGCCTGCAGGCGGTGCTCGCTTTAAGCAACAGGCACCTACCCAGCGAACGCAGGTCCCCCAATCGCATTTGCATCACGCTCGCGGTTCGCATGGCGTTGCTCCGGCGACTCGCTCGAGCTACAACACGCATGCTCGTCGCGGTGCTCAAAAGAAGAGTTCTCCGGTTCCTATGATCATCGGCGTTGTGGTGGCCGTAATTGCGCTTGCTACTATCGCTTTCTTTGTCGTGCCTGCCGTCAAGGGCTTCTTTGCCGGTGAGGATACGAAGGTCACGGCTGGTCAGCAGGTTACGGTGACCATTCCCGACGGTGCTTCGGGTGATGCGATCGCCTCGATTCTCTCCGAGAACCATATCGTCGAAAATCCCAAGGATTACTACGCGGCGGTGAAAAAGCTCAACGCCGATATGTCGCTCAAGCCTGGTACTTATTCGTTCACCACACTCATGGATGCGACCAAGGTTGTTCAGCAGCTCATGGAAGGCCCCAACGCGGGCTCCAATGCGCTGACTATCCCTGAGGGTCTGACAGTCGATCAAGTCGCCGACCGCGTGGCCCAGGCCTACGACAGCATCTCTAAGGAAGACTTCCTCAACCAGGCCAAGGCCTCCAACTACGTGGACGACTATAGCTTCCTTAAGGGCGCCGCCAACGATTCGCTCGAGGGTTTCTTGTTCCCCAAGACCTATTCGTTGGGTGATTCGCCGACGGCCGATGACGTGATTCGTGCCATGCTCGATCAGTTTAAGACTGAGTACAAGTCGCTTGACTTTGCGAGCTGCGAAGCCAAGATCAAGGAGCGCTACGGTGTGGAGATGTCCGACTACGACATCGTTAACTTGGCCTCTATCGTTGAGCGCGAGGGCCTCAACGCCGATCAACGTGCGCACGTGGCCTCGGTCTTCTACAACCGCCTTGCCGGCAAGCTCGACGGTCTGCGCTATCTCAACAGCGATGCGACCATGATGTATGTCACCGGTGGCGAGGTTACCGCCGACGACCTGCAGAGCGATAGCCCGTATAACACCTATAAGCACGAGGGCCTACCACCCACGCCCATCTGCTCTCCGTCGCTCGAGGCACTCAAGGCCACGCTTGAGCCGACCGACTCCGATGACCTGTATTTCTACATTACGCAGGACGAGGAGTACTTCTCGCAAACCTACGAAGAGCATCAACTGTCTTGGAATTAGCATGAGGATTTTTAGCCCCAAACGATACGTTGCCTCGGTCGATCGCATCGACCTTGATACCCTGTGGGCCGACGGCAAACGCGCCATTCTGCTCGATCGCGATAACACTCTGGTTCCGCGCGACACCGAGCAGGTTCCCGCCGCGGTTTCCGCTTGGCTCGATACCGCCCGCGCCAAAGGCTTTAAGCTGTGCATGGTGTCCAACAACTGGCATCGCGATCAGGTCATGAGCTCTGCACGCGAGCTGGGACTCGAGGCCATCAGCCACGCCATGAAGCCCGCCCCGTTTGCCTTGAAGGCGGGTCTTAAGCGCCTTGGCGCCACGGCAGACGAGGCGGTGCTGATCGGCGATCAGCTGTACACGGACGTGTGGAGCGGTAACCTCGCCGGCGTTGACACTATTCTGGTCAAGCCGCAGGCGACCCAGGACCTGTGGTACACGCAGATCTTTCGTATCTTTGAGCGCCGGGCCCTGCGCGACCTTCCCTGCGAGGAATAGGTTTCGCCATGTCTCAGCACATCAAACACGGCTGCGACCATATCTTCTTTATCGGCTTTTTGGGCGCGGGCAAGTCGACGCTTGCGCGCAACGTGGGCACTATGTTCAAGCGTCGATTCATCGATACCGATCGTTTGGTTGTGCGTCGATGCGGCAAGTCGGTGACCGAGATATTTGATACCGAGGGCGAGGATCGTTTTCGCGAACTCGAGACCTCGGCACTCCGTTCGCTTCAAAGCGAACGCAGCCTGCTGGTATCGTGCGGGGGCGGCATCGTCGAGACGCCGGTGAACATTGAACTGATGCACGAGATGGGTACATGCGTGTACCTCGAAGGCGACTTTGAGGACTCGTTGCGCCAGATTCGCCGTTCTGATACCCGGCCCGATTTCCGCTCGCCCGAGCATGCTGCGCGCCTGTTTGAGCATCGCCGTCCGCTGTATCGCCAAGCCGCCGATATTACCCTTGATATTCGCAACAAGTCCTTCGAGGACGTTTCCTACCTTTGTGCCGAGATGCTTTTGGAGCGTGGACTGCTATGATTCGCCGCCAACTTATCAATTTCCAAAACCGCAGTGTCGATGTCCGCGTCGGATTGGGCGCGTTCGAGGAACTGTCGCGCATGTTTGCCTCGGCTGTGGGCAAGCCTAAGCGCGCGATGGTGGTTTGGAACGACGCCACATCCGAGCGTTTTGGCGAGGCTGTCGAGCATGCGCTGGTTGACGCCGGTTTTGCCGTGTCGCTGCTCGTCCTCGAGGTTTCACCTGCTGGTGCTACGCTTGCCGATGCCGATACCGTCTTTGGCGCCCTGTCGGCTAACGGCATTACCTGCGACGATCTCGTTGTCGCTGTCGGCGACACGGCGACCTGCTCGGTCGTTTACTGGTGTGCCAATCAGTGGTGCGGTCGCACCGAGTGCGCCTTGCTGCCGACGACGTTCGACGCCATGCTCACGGTCGCGACGACCATGAAGCCCCTCGTCGCCTCGTCCGCGCATGCGCTTCCCGCTATCGCGTTCCGTCCCGAGCCGGGCTTGGTCGTGTGTGACCTCGACCTTGTTCGCGAGGCGGACCCCGAGGACCTCAAGCTCGGCTATGCGGTACTTGTTGGCACCATGCTTTCGAGCAGCAAGTCCCGCTGGAATCAGTTTACCGAGACCGTTCCCGAGATTCTCGCGGGCGAGGAGGTCGCGCTCGTCAATGCCGTTCAGTGGTCTCAGACTGCCCGCAAGGACGTACTGATGGCTACGAATCCCAGCGCCCGCCATGCGCTCGATTTTGGCAAGACGGGGGAGCGTACCCTGCGCGCCTGCTTGGGCGATGCCGCTTCGCAGGTGCCTGCCTACCAGCTGTTGTCCGAGGGCATGCGCTTTGAGGCGCGCCTAGCACACGATGCCTGCGACTTCGATATCGATTACGTCTTTGAGGTCGATGACTGCCTGGAGGACTTTGGTATCGAGGAGCTTGCCTTCGATCTGGAGCCTGCTGCATATATCGAGGAGTTCCGCAGGCAGCAGTTTGTCCGCTCGAACCGCAGCATGTTGCCGCTGCCCGCGGCACTCGGCGCCATTCGTTTAACGAGCGTTGAGGACGAGGTTCTCGACCGCCATGCTCACGCCTACTTGGCTTCTCGCAAAGAACTTCTCTAAGATTTATTGACATCCATCGTCTTTCGTATCATGTTGAGGGGCGGGTTTTCAATCGGTTGCGGATTGCATGCGATTCCATCGTTCGGTTGAGACCCGTCCCGTCTTTATGGAGACAACAAGAAAGGAATCTGCATGTCTGAGTTTGCTGCCGGTCCTGCCGGTCGTATCGAGCGTGTCCGTGCCCTGATGGCTGAGCGCGGCTACGATGCTATCGTGGTGCGCGACGAGGCCAACCTTCGTTGGCTCACGGGCGTGAAGGGCGTCTTCGATTACACCTTCGAGTTCCCGCACGCTGCGTTTATTACGGCTGACCAGTGCCTGTTCCATACCGACTCGCGCTACCTCAACAGCTTTGAGGAGAACACGCCTGCCGGCAGCCCCTGGGTCTACGACATGGACGAAGGCACCATCCCCGGTTGGGTCGCCGGCAAGATCGCGGCCAACAAGTGCCGCGTCTGCGCTGTCGAGGACGACATGCAGATTAACTTCTACCAGGGTATTCAGCGTGGCCTTGAGGATCGTTCCGTCGCCTGCATGCTGCCGCTGATGCATGATGACATTCGCAAGATGCGCGCCATCAAGGACGCCGAGGAGATCGAGCTCATGCGCCATGCGCAGTCGATTACCGACGCCGCCTTCCAGCACATGCTCGGATTTATTAAACCCGGCATGACCGAGAAGCAGGTTCGCAACGAGCTCGAGAACTTTATGTTCGCCAACGGCGCCGACAGCTTGGCCTTCGGCTCCATCGTGGCGAGCGGCCCCAATACCGCCAACCCGCATGCCGTCCCGAGCGACCGCGTGATCGAGAAGGGCGACTTCGTTCTCATGGATTACGGCGCGGGCTACTGCGACTATCGCTCCGATATGACGCGTACCGTCGTGATGGGCGAGCCCACGCAGGAGCAGCTCGACTTGTACGCGCTCGTGCGCCGTGCGCACGAGGAGTGCGTCGCCGCCATCCATCCGGGCGTCGAGGGCAACGACATTTTCAAGCTTTCCAAGAAGATCATTGGCGATGCCGGCTATGGCGATTACTACAACCATGGTCTGGGCCACGGCGTGGGCATTGACATCCACGAGCTGCCCAACTTCAACCGCAGCAAGAATATCATCGAGGTCGGCTCGGTTATCACCATGGAGCCCGGCGTCTACCTGCCCGGCGTGGGCGGTGTGCGCCTGGAGGACTACGGCGTGGTCACCGAGAACGGCTACGAGCCCTTCACCAAGACGCCGCATGACCTTCACGTCATCGATTGCTAGTCTACTTCGGTAGATAGTTTGGGGCGGGGCCTCCGGAGCAATTCGGACGCCCCGCGTTCTCTTTTTATGCGCCCGCTGCAGGCGCCGTCTGCAAGTGTATAATTTCGCTCGTATGTAATTTGGACGCTTGTGCGTTCTGCCCATAACAAGAAAGGTCGCTATGCCTACCATTTCTACCGCCGACTTCAAGAACGGCCTCGGTCTCCGCATTAAGGACAAGGTCTACACCATCGTCGAGTTCCAGCATGTCAAGCCGGGCAAGGGCGGCGCGTTTGTGCGCTACAAGACCCGCGACATCAAGAGCGGCCGCGTCGTCGAGAACACCTGCAACGCCGGCACCAAGTTCGAGAGCGTCATGCTCACCACCCGTGAGTTCCAGTACCTCTACAACGATGGCACCGACTACATCTTCATGGACAACGAATCCTATGAGCAGGTTCCCGTTCCCGAGGACATGGTGGGCGAGAACTCCAAGTGGCTGCGCGAGAACGACATCTGCCAGCTGCTCTTCGCCGACGATGAGCTCATGGGCGTGACTCCGCCGATGTTCATCGAGACCACCATCGTCCAGACCGACCCGGGCTTTAAGGGCGACACCGTCCAGGGTTCCACCAAGCCGGCCACGATCGACACCGGCGCTGTCATCCAGGTCCCCATGTACCTCAACGAGGGCGAGGTCATCAAGGTTGACACCCGCGACGGCAAGTTCTTCTCCCGCGTCTAGCAACCAACTCTTCTAGGAGGACTCATGCCCCAGGAAATCAAGATTGACGGCATCGGCATTTCGCCCGATGTTCTGACCGCCATCGTCTCGCGCGCCGTGTCCGATGTCGAGGGCATCGCCTCCGTTGGCGTCAAGGACCTTGCCACCAACCTTGTCTCCATGATGCTCTCGTCCAAGGCCCCGGCTTCCGAGCCGGCGGTCGAGGCCGAGGTCGTCGGCGACAAGCTCGCACTCACCGTGCGCGTTGTGGTGTTCTTTGGCTATCCGTTCAAGAAACTCGCCGAGGCCGTTCGCGCCGCTGTAGTCGCCGCCATCGATGCCCAGGTGGGTGTCGAGGTCGAGCGCGTTGACGTTTGTATCGACGGCCTCGTTTTCCCCAAGGAGTAACCTTTGAGCCTTAAGGTTTATCGCGGGCGCACGCTTGCCCGCAGTCAGGCGCTGCAGCTGCTGTTCCAGGCCGAGGCCACGGACAGCCCGCTCGAGCGCGTCCTCGAGGGCGATTTCCTGATCTCGAAGGGCCCCCTCGACCCCTATGCACTGGAGTTGTGCCGCGGTGCCTACGAGCATATCGATCGCATCGACTGCGCTCTGCGCTCCGTTGCCAAGAACTGGGATCTTATGCGCATGCCCGGCGCCGACCGCAATCTGCTGCGTATCGCCGTCTACGAGATGCGCTTCCTCACCGACGAAGAGGTCTCGGACGCTATCGTGATCAACGAGGCCGTCGAACTTGCCAAGGCCTATGGCACCGACCAGTCCGCGTCGTTCGTCAACGGCGTGCTGGGCAAGATCGCGCGCAGCGAGGAGTTGCCGGGCGAGGACCTGTACCAGGAACTGCTGGCCGAGGATCGCGCTCGCGAGGAGGTCCAGGCTGCTGAGGCTGCCGCCAAGGTCGCTGCCGCTCAGGCTACCGCCGGTGTACTTGCCGAGGATGTGGACGCTGCTGAGGCCGTCGAGGCCGACTCCGTCGAGGAGTAGCCATGCCAGAGGGTTCTGTCCGCAACTTTGACGAGATTTCGGACCGTCTGGACCAGATCATCGCTACCGTTCGCTCCAAGGATACGTCCTTGGAGCGTTCACTCGATCTGTTTGACGAAGCGATTGAGCTGGGCTCCCGCGCGGTCGATATGGTCGACAAGTTTGAGCTGACGCCGCGTGAGGCCGATAAGCTCGAGCAGGAATACGATGAGGATGCGGCAAACGAATCCCAGGATAGCTAGGCCGCATCTCCGGATACGAATGGTTGATGGCATTCATGAAACGCGTGCGTCTTGATGACGAACTGATTTCACAGGGCATCTGCGCCGATCGCGCGGATGCCCTTCGCACTCTTATGGCCGGCTTGGTCTCGAGCGGCGGCGAGCGCTTGACTTCGCCGGGGCTTAAGGTGACCCCGGGTCTGCCGCTGCACGTGAAGGGGCGCATTCCCTATGTTGGCCGCGGCGGTCTTAAGCTCGAAGGCGCGCTTGATGCGTTTGGCATCAATCCGACGGGCCTTAGCTGTCTGGATGTGGGCTGCTCTACCGGCGGCTTTACCGATTGCCTGCTCAAGCACGGAGCTGCGACCGTTATCTCGGTGGACGTGGGTCGCGCACAGTTCGATTGGTCGTTGCGTCAGGATGATCGCGTGACGCTGCATGAGCGCACAAACGTGACGCAGCTGCCTGAGCTTGGCTATGCCGGTGCCATCGACCTGGCTGTATGTGATGTCTCGTTTACCGGCATCGCGAATATCATCGACGCCGTGCTGGCGTGCCTGAAGCCTTCGGGTTCGTTCTGCACGCTCGTAAAGCCCCAGTTTGAGGCGCCGGCTGCGCTGGTGGGCGAGCGCGGTATCGTGACCGACCCCGCCGTCCGCCGCGATACGCTCGTGGCGGCGATTGAGCTTTTTGCCGCCAAGGGCCTGTTCCCGCTTGACGTGTGCGTGTCGCCCATCCATGGCGCTAAGGGCAACGTTGAGTTTTTCCTGTACGGCACAAGGTTTGCCCCTGGTGAACGCACCGACGATGAGCTGCAATCCCAGGTATCGGCTTTGAGCGAGAAAGCTGCAACGCTATGAAGGTCTTTCTGGTTCCCAATTACTACAAGCAAGAGGCGGTCGAGAGCGGCCTGATGCTCGAGCTTTGGCTTTCGCGCCAGGGCTACGAGGTCGCATGGGCTGCCGACCAGCGATCGAAGATTCAAAGCGCGCCTGATATTGATGGCTCAGATCTGGTCATTACGCTCGGCGGCGACGGTACGTTGCTGCGCGCTGCCCGCATCCTCAACCATCGCGAGATTCCTATCCTTGGTCTTTCCTATGGTCACCTGGGCTTTTTAACGGCCGCGAGCCCCGAGGAGCGCGACATTTTGCAGGTTGTGAGCGATGCCCTGTCCGGCGAGCTCCACGTGAGCCGCCGCGCCACCATCGCCGCCGATATCGTTTCGGTGCGCGAAGATGGCACGAAGGATGTCGTGCGCACGTTTGCCCTCAACGATATGGCACTTACGCGCGGACCTCTTTCCGATATGGTCGAATTTGACATCACGGTTTCCGGCCATCATATCGATCGCCTGCGCGGTGACGGTGTCGTCGTGTCGACGGCGACTGGCTCTACCGGCTATGCGCTTTCCGCCGGCGGCCCCATCGTCAGCCCCGATTACACGGGTATGGTCTGTGTGCCCATCGCTCCGCATACCATTCAGGCTCGCGCTTTTTTGACCTCGCCGAGTGATGTCGTCGAGATCTTTATGTCCGATGATCGTCCGAGCGTGCCGGCGATTGCCATCGACGGACAGTTTATTACCTGCGATGGCACGGTCGAGAGCGTGGCGGTGCGTCGCGGTCCCGGCGATGTGTTGCTGCTGGATTACGGCCCCGAGAGCTTCTATAACTCGGTGAGCCGCGTGTTCTACGGAGTGCGTCATGATCGATGAGCTGCAGGTTTCTAACATTGCACTCATTCGTGAGGCGACGCTGGTTCCGAGTGCTGGCCTGACTGTCCTGACCGGCGAGACCGGTGCCGGTAAGACCGCGCTGCTTTCGGCGCTCAAGCTCATATTGGGCGAGCGTGCAGATTCGTCGACGGTGCGCGAGGGAGAGGAGCTTGCCAGCGTCGAGGCGCGCTTGTTCGATGGCCCGCACGACTCGGAGGGTTTCACCGTGCAGCGCAGCCTTTCTGCCGAAGGCCGCAGTCGCGTAAAAATTGACGGCCGCATCGCCAGCGTGCGTGAGCTTTCGGAGCGCGTCGGCGTCATGATGGATCTTTGCGGTCAGCACGAGCACCAGCGCTTGCTCGATCCGGCGCATCATGTTGCCATGGTCGATGCCTGGGCTGGACGCGCAGCGCATGAGGCGCTCGAGAAGTATCGCGCCTGTTTTAAGGCTTCGCGTGACGCCGCCAAGGAGCTTCGCCGTGTGGAGGAAGCCTCGCGTGCGCAGGGGAGCCGTGTCGAGGAGGCTCGCTTTGCCCTCGAGCGCATCGGCGCGGTCGACCCCAAGCCGGGCGAGTATGAGGAACTCGAGGAACTGCTGCCGCGCTCCGAACATGCCGAGGTTCTGGTTGCCACAGCTAACGATGCCCATGCATCGCTTGTCGCCGAAGGGGGAGCGCTCGATGCCGTGAACAGCGCCGTGGCAGAGCTTTCCCGTATGGCTACCGTCGATCGCAAACTGGGCGACATTGCTGATGCGCTTTCGGATGCCTGTATCTCCCTTGAGGATAGCGCGAACGAGCTTCGTGCCTATCGCGATGGCGTCGCCTTCGACCCGCGCGAGCTCGCTCGCATGCGTGAGCGGTATTCCGACCTCAAGGGCCTGTTGCGTCAGTGGGGTCCCACCATGGACGATGTTTTTGCCATGCGCGATCGCTCGCAAGAGCTGCTGTCCTTGGTCGATGATGGCGATGAACAGATCAAAAAGGCGCGTGAATCACTTGGTGCTGCCGAGCGCGAGTTGTTTGCCGCTGCCAAGGCGCTTAAGCGCGCTCGCAATACGGCTGCCCCGCGCTTCTGCCACGAGGTTGGTCGTCAGATGGCACGCTTGGAGATGGGCGGCGCCGAGCTCGTTTGGGAGTCGCGTGATCTTCCGCGCGCCGAGTGGACGCCGGCGGGTCCTTCGAGCTACGAGCTTTTGTATCGCAGCGGTGCCGGCTTGACGCCGCGACCCCTGCGCCGCATTGCGTCGGGCGGCGAGCTCAGCCGCGTTATGCTGGCGAGCAAAGTGGTCTTGGGTAATGCTGACGGCGTCGACACACTGGTATTTGACGAGGTCGATGCCGGCGTCGGCGGCTCCACGGCTCGTGCTCTTGCTGGCGTGCTGGCCGATCTTGCCGCTACGCATCAAGTGATTGTCGTAACCCACTTGGCGCAAGTCGCCGTCATGGCCGACAAGCATTATGTTGTCAGCAAGGAGCCGGGCGATGTTCCCCAGACGCATTTGGACGAGGTAACCGGCGAAGCGCGTACCGCCGAGATCGCCCGCATGCTCAGCGGCGATCAGTCCGAGGCAAGCTTGGCCCACGCAAAGCAGATGCTCGAAGAAGTTCGAGGCTAGGTCGTATCAGCGGTGTTGGTGGGAAATTTTTGTCCCACTACGCGTTTTACTCAACGACCTTGTCCGGCTGGATGAGCTCCTCGTAGTAGCTGATATGTTCGCGAGCGTCTTCAATCTCGGGCAGCAGGAAGTTGTAGATAACTTCGATGATCATCGTGGCGCTGATCTTGGAGAACGCAAAGTCACCCGTCGTCAGCAGCGCCTCGTGGTTGACGGTATTAAAAGTGTAGTCTGCCAGGCGCGCGAGTGGAGACTTGCTGTCGCTGCTGATGACGACTACGGTGGCACCGCAGTCGCGAGCCGCTTTTGCCATGCGATTCAGTCGGCGCGACTTGCCGGAGTTTGAGATGAGCACGATGACGTCACCCGGGCGCAACGTGAGCGCAAAGCCGATTGATGTCTCGCTAATGGTGCTCGCCATGCAGCGCAGGCCCAGCTGCGAAAACTTAAACGTCGCATCGAGCGCGACCGCGTTCGTATTGCCCACAGCCGCAAACTCAATAACTCCTGCATGCTTAAGGGCATGCACAACAGCCGCCAACGTATCGTGGTCGATCCCGTCGATGGTCGCATTAAGCTCGCTCACCTTGGCAGCCAGGATGTTCTTAAGGCTCTGCTCCATATTGTCGAGCGAGACTTCGTCAGTCAGGCCCTCGTTGCGCTGGCTTTCCAAATCCCTCGCCAACGAAAACTGAAAGCTGCGGAAGCTGCCAAAGCCAAGCTTGCGGCAGAAGCGCGAAACGGTCGCCTCGGACGTGGCGGCGGCGCGCGAGAGCTGAGCCGCCGTGAGGCGTGGCGCCTCGGACTGGTGCTCCAATATATAGTCGACAATACGCTGCTCGGACTCGCTGTATCCCTGATGGGTACTAATGAGGGAAAGTGCGCTCTTGCTACTATCGGTCATGGATGGCTCCTGGTTGGCATGAAAATCGGACTCGTTTTGTAATGTCATAGTATAGGGGGATTTTCAATTACAAGATACACCTTGCCGTTTCAAGTGTTGATGGTAAACTTTCACCTACCGTTTACGGTTATGAAAGAACCTTTCACCGGAGAATTGCGCCTTGTCTCTTCTCACGCGGACGGTAGGTTGGTATCTTTCAGTTGTGGAAAAGCGCGCAAGGACGCGCGTGTAGGGGAGCGCCTGCGGGCGCAAAACTTAAAAAGGAGGGACACATGGCTAAGTTTGACATCATCGCCGCCACCGGTTGCCCGACCGGCATTGCGCACACCTTCATGGCGAAGGAGGCACTGGAGAAGGCAGCTGCCGAGCGAGGTCTGACTATTAAGGTCGAGACCCATGGCCAGGTCGGTGTCGAGAACGAGCTCACCAAGAGCGAGATCACCGGTGCCAAGGCCGTCGTCGTCGCAGCCGATAAGGATGTCCAGGCTGAGCGTTTCGCCGGCAAGCCCATGGTTTCCGTTGGTGTTTCCAAGGCCCTGTCTGTTGAGGCCGCCGGTAAGCTGATTGACCGCGCGCTCGCCGCCAAGAGCGACGGCACGGTTGCAGCCGCTGCCGATGTCGAGGACGAGGTCGAGGAGAAGGAGTCTATCGGCCACGTCATCTATAAGCACCTTATGAACGGCGTCAGCCATATGCTGGTCTTCGTCGTTGCCGGTGGTGTTCTGACCGCCGTCTCGTTCCTGTGGGGCATTACGTCCTTCGATTCGACTGCGTCTGACTACAACAGCTTTGCTGCGATGCTCAAGATCATCGGCGGCATCGCCATGAACCTCATGGTTCCGGTGCTTTCCGCCTACATCGCCGAATCCATCGGCAAGCGTCCTGCGCTCGTCCCCGGTTTTGTTGCCGGTATGATCGCCATCCAGGGCCTGCCTGTTAACGCCGAGACCGGTATGATCGACGCCGGTGGCGCCGGCGTGGGTTTCGGCTTCCTGGGCGGCATCGTCGGCGGCTTCCTCGCCGGCTATGTCATCCTGCTGCTCGAGAAGGTCTTTGCCGGTCTGCCCAAGAACCTGGACGGCCTCAAGGCCATCTTCCTGTACCCGCTGTTCTCGACGGCTATCGTCGGCCTGGTCATGCTCGGTATTTCCGGCCCCATGGCTGCCATCAACACCGCCATGATGGACTTCCTCAAGGGCCTGTCCGCCTCTGGCGCCGTTGTCCTGGGTCTTGCCATCGGCTGCATGTGCGCCTTTGACATGGGTGGCCCGGTCAACAAGGCTGCTTACGTCACCGGTACCGCTATGCTCACCGAGGCACTGGCTGCTGGCGTTGGCACCGATACCTACAACTTCGGCACCAACTTCATGGCTGCCGTCTCCGCCGCTTGCATCGTTCCGCCGCTGATCACCACCTTCGCCGTCGTTGTCGGCAAGAAGTACTTCAGCCAGGAGGATCACGACGCCGGTATCGTCAACCTCATCCTTGGTTGCACCCACATCACCGAGGGCGCCATTCCGTTCATGACCAAGAACATCTGGCCCGTCATGCCTATCATGATGCTCGGTTCCTCTATCGCTTCGATCCTGACCATTATGTTCAACGTTCACGACCCGGCGCCTCACGGTGGCTTCCTGGTCCTGCCCGTTGTCGAGAACGGTCCGCTGTGGGTCCTCGCGATCCTCATCGGCGCTGTGGTCGGTGGCATCCTGTTCGTGGCCTTCAAGAAGTACGACTTCGAGAAGAACCAGAAGGCCGCTCCTGCAGCCAAGCCGGTTGAGGCTCCCAAGGCCGCTGCCGTCGAGGCCCCCAAGGCCGAGGCTGCCGACTTCGTGAAGGTCGAGAATGTCTTTGTCGCCGAGGACTTCGCTTCTCGTGACGAGGCTCTGAGCTTCGTTTCCAACCAGGCCGTCAAGGCCGGTATCGCCAGCGACGCCGACGCCGTCATGAACGCCTTCCTGGCCCGCGAGGCCGAGGGCACCACGGGCATGATGGAGGGCTTCGCCATCCCGCATGCCAAGTCCGACGCCATTACCGAGGCTGCCGTCATCGTCGTCAAGGACGAGTCCGGCGTGACCGGTTGGGACACCATGGACGGCGCTCCCGTCAACGTGGCTATCGCCCTGCTCATCCCCGGTGCCCAGGCCGGCACTACGCACCTCAAAATCCTGTCCAAGGTCGCCGAGGCGCTCATGGACGAGGACTTCCGTGCCACCGTCAAGGGTTCCACCGACGCCGCCGAGATCGCCAAGACGATCAACGCCCGCCTGGTCTAATTCCGCAGTACGCGAATAACATCGCCCCCTGTAACAAAGGCGAGGACTCCCTACGGGTCCTCGCCTTTTTTCATACCACCCGGCACTCAGGGACGTTCCTTTCCTGCCGGCACCCCGGGACACTCCTTAGTCCCCGACAGGGCATAAATAGCCCTCATCGACTGAATCACCCACGCGAACAATAATTCAGCCAGAATTCCTTTTGCACGATATTTCTTGGACGGAAGCATGTTCCCGCAGCTCGCCCGCCGGGCGGGGCGGTTAAGTTTGTCGCGAGTTCCGCACGCAAAGGAAAGCACTTAATGTGCTTTCCGTCTTGCGCAGGACTGTAGAGCAGCAAACTTAACCCCCGCCCCCAGCCCCGGAGACCCTCCCGGAGGGACCGAA
>CALHWR010000020.1 GCA_938036665.1 uncultured Collinsella sp.
TCGCGCTGTCGGAGTAGAACTCGTAGGGGGGATAGTCGGGGCTGGTACCCATGACCAGCACCAGCTTGCCGCTGGTGGAGGTCTCGGGAGCGGCCACGGCATCGGAGGGGACGCTGTCGGGGGTGAAGGTGTCGGTGGAAGCGACCTTCTCCTCGATCTCGTCGACGATCGAATCGACCTGACGGTTATTGGTACCGGTGGCGAGCACAAAGTAATCGCACACGTCGGAGAGCTCAGTCAGATCGAGCACCTGCACGTCCTCGCCTTTCTTGTCGTAGGCGGCCTGCGCGGCGGCGCGGGCGACATCCTCGGCGGCGACACCGCTCGCGGACAGGGAGGCAGCGGTGCGGTCGGACGTGGCAACGAAGCTCTTGTGCTCCACACCTTCAAGAATCTGCTCGTCGGTCATGGTCTCGTCGGCCATGGAATACCTCTTTCTAGACACACCCGAGCTAGCGCAGCTGGGCGTAATGGTTGTAAATCGTAATAGCCGTGGGATAAAGATAACGCCCGGACTGGATCACGTAGACCAGACCCTGCGCAAAACAGGAGAAGAACAACTCGTCAAGCGTCGACTCCCCCACCATCTTGCGCAGCGCATGGGCATAATCACCATGGCGGTTGGGCTCGATGGCATCGGCCACAAAGACCACCATATCGAGCGGCGTCATGTCGCAGGCGCCAACGGTGTGACGGTCGACAGCCTGGAAAACAGCAGACGATAGCTCGGGAAAAAGCTGCGGAAGCTCATAGGCGGCAACCGGGCCATGCAGCAGCGGTGTCGCGGCCGAAGGAGAGCCGGCAACCTTAATGCCGTAGTGCAACGCGCGGGCCACGAGCTCGTCGTCGGAGAGCACCTTATCCCAGTCGTGAATCAGGCCGGCGGCAGCGGCATCAAAGCGGTCAACGCCGTAGACCTCGGCCAAATGAAGCGCGGTCTCGGCAACACCCAGCGAATGCATGTAGCGCTTGCGCTTATCCTTCATACGCACATCAAGCAGCTCTTGAATGCGCTTAAGCAACGCGCGCTCATCGCCTTCAAACTGATCCTCTACCGACAACGTAGACCCCCATCACTCAAAATCTTCTTGACCCAGATCGGTATACAGCCCGCGTTTACGAATATAGCCGAGCACGGACTCGCTCGTAAGATAGCGCACGCTCATGCCACGGGCAACTCGCTTGCGAATGTTGGTCGAGCTAATCGCCAGCGCCGGAATCTGGATATAACGCACGTCAAACGGCAGGCCCGACTCTTTAATTCGCGCGCGAGCAGTATCGATATCAAAGCCCGGTCGCGTCGCCGCAATAAACGTGGCAAGCTCGGCGATTCGGTCGGCATCATGCCAGGTCACAATATCTATAATCGCGTCAGCGCCCGTAATAAAGTAGAGCTTTACCTGAGGCGGGTAAAAGTCGCGAAGGGCATGAAGCGTATCGGCCGTATAGGTCACGCCCGGACGGTCGATCTCGAATCGGCTCGCCAAAAAAGCCGGATTCGCAGCGGTGGCGAGGACCGTCATGGCATAACGGTCCTCGGCAGGCGTCACCGGTTTGTCGAGCTTAAAGGCGGGAGAGCCGGCCGGCATAAAGAGCACGGCGTCCAAGTCGAGCGACTCGCGCGCCTGCTCGGCGGTAACCAAGTGCCCGTAGTGAATCGGGTCGAAGGTGCCACCCATGATGCCAAGCCGAAACTCCTGACCATCCTTGATAGGCAGCTCAGGCAGACCAATTCCACCGCGCAGCGACATGACTTACTCGCCCTCCGGGGTCTCGACATCGTCCGCGACGTCCGCCGCATCGACAACCTCGACGCCCTCGTCCGCAGCATCGGCTACGTCAAAGACCTCAACGGCAACGTCCCCGCCTTCGTCCTCAAGCTCCTCCTCGTACTCCGAGAAGTCCTCGGCGCCCTCAAAGTCAAAGGCGCGCTGGCAAATGCGGACCTCGTCGCCCGCACGGCAGCCGGCCTTCTCGAGCGCGTCGTCAACACCCATGCGCGCGAACTTATGCTGCAGGTAGATGACGGCCTCCTCGTTTTCCCAGTCGGTCTGGATGACCATGCGCTCGATGGCGCGACCGACCACGCGGAAGGCGTGGGGCTCTTCCTGAACAATACGGAAACGCTTCTCACGCTGCAGGCGACGGAGCTCCCACTCATCGTCGCGCAGATCGACCGGCTCATCGGAGACAGCCAACTCGGCGCGCAGCTTAGCCACCTGCTCGCCCACGGCAAGCATCAGCGTGTTGAGGCCGGCGCCCGTTACAGCAGACACGGCAAAGAACATATGTCCATCGTCGAGCGCAGCGCGTTTGAGGTCGGCAATCTTGTCAGCCGTGCCCGGCGCATCGCACTTGTTGGCGACGACGATCTGCGGGCGCTCCGAGAGCTCGGCGCCATACTGCTCGAGCTCGCGGTTGATGATGCGATAGTCCTCGACCGGATCGCGATCCTCAAAACCGCCCGTCATGTCAACGACATGCATGATAAGTGCCGTGCGCTCGATGTGGCGCAGGAACTGATGGCCCAGACCCTTGCCCTCGCTCGCACCCTCAATAAGGCCGGGGACGTCGGCAACGACATAGGAGTACTCGCCGGCACGCACCATACCCAGGTTGGGCACGAGCGTGGTAAACGGATAGTCGGCGATCTTGGGTCGGGCGGCACTCATGCGCGCAATGAGCGAGGACTTGCCGACCGAGGGAAAGCCCACGAGCGCGGCATCGGCCATGAGCTTCATCTCGAGCTCAATCCAGTGCTCCTCGGCCGGCTCGCCCAGCTGGGCGAATGCGGGCGCGCGGCGCACGGACGTCACAAAGTGCGTATTGCCCAGGCCACCGGCACCGCCGGGCGCCACGACGACGCGCTCGCCATCATGCACCAAGTCGGCAATCTCGAACATCGGGGTCTGCGTCTCGGGGTCGAGCTCGCGCACCACGGTACCCATGGGAACCTTCAAGATAAGGTCCTCGCCGCTCTTTCCGTTGCGGCGGGCGCCATGCGTACCGCGCTCGGCACGAAAATGATGCTTAAAGCGGTAATCGATCAGTGAAGACAGCTGAGCATCGGCCTGGATGACGACATTGCCGCCACGACCGCCGTCGCCGCCATCGGGGCCACCCTTGGGGACAAAGGCCTCGCGCCTAAACGACATGCATCCGGCACCGCCGTCGCCGCCGCACACGTTAATGCGGCTGATATCGGTGAACTGTGACAACAGAATCGCCTCCTACAAAAAGAGGGAGACCCTTGAATCCTAAAACTCAAGTGCCTCCCACATATGTGCTCTATGAAGGGTGAATTACGCGTTCGCGAGCGGGCGTACGCTGACCCTGTGCTTGATACCCTTGTGGAACTCAACGGTACCGTCGACCAGCGCGAACAGCGTGTCGTCCTTGCCACGGCCAACGTTCTCACCCGGGTGGATGTGAGTGCCGTGCTGACGGACGAGAATCGTGCCCGTGGTTACCGTCTGGCCGGCATAGCGCTTCGTGCCAAGGCGCTGACCGCGGGAGTCACGGCCATTACGGGAGGAACCGAGTCCTTTTTTGTGTGCCATTGTGTATACCTACTCTTTCGTTACGAGTGTAATCTACTCGGCGACGGGAGCCTCGGCAACAGCCTCGGCCTCTGCCTTGACAGCCTTCTTGGCGCGGGACGTAGCCTGGACCTTCACGATCTTCAGCTTGGTGAGCTGCTGACGGTGACCCTTCAGACGACGATAGCGCTTACGCTTGTGGAACTTGAAGACCAGCTGCTTCTCGCCCTTGAACTGCTCAACGATCTGAGCGGTAACCTTGGCCTTGGCCAGCTTGTCGGGATCGGTGACGATCTTCTTACCATCGTTGAGGAAGATGACCGGCAGGGTGACCTTGTCGCCCTCATTGCCCTCGATCTTCTCGACGGTGATGACATCGTCGGTGGCGACCTTGTACTGCTTGCCGCCCGTGTTAACGATTGCGTACATGTTTACTTGCCCTTCATGCATCAGTTAGTGCAACAGTCGAATATAGTAGCAGGCGATAATACCCCCGTCAACGAGTATGTGGAGCAAATCCACAAGTTCGCACAGGTATGGGGCTGACGAGTCGGCCCTCGTCGTCCTCGCATGCTTGATTCTGACGCTCGACATCGTAGGAGCAGATGGTCACGAGGTCTTGCATACCGGTGGAAACAATAGGTGCATCGACGCCCGGGGTCAAGCCCTGCAACAAAACATCAGCAGCAGAAAGCAAAATCTCCGGACGCATGGAGCCCTCGTTGTCGGCATGGGTGTCGAGCATGAGCACCAGATGGTCCGGACGCTCCCCCGCCGTGAGCTCATAGCCCACCAGTGTGTGGTCAAGGTCTAATCGCTTGCTCTTCTTACCGCGCGCATAGTCAATACCATGACCCGCGCGCAGCATGTCAATCGCGGCGCGTACCTCATCGGCGCTCACGGGCGCCTCGGGATCCAAGTGCAGGTCGATGCGATACGACAGGCGCGTGAGCTGCGCCGTCAGCGCCGGCGTGCGCACGTCGATGTAGGCAGCCTCGATAGGCGCCAGATCGGCTGGGGACGCGGAGGCCAGGCGCTCAAAAGCCTCGTCAAGCGCGACGAACTCAGTCATAAACAGGTCGTACCACTCGCAGGTCGACGACGTGCCCACGGGCAGCGCCGACGAAAAGCCCACGCGCATATGCGGCGAGAAACCCTGTGTCACGGCATAGGGCAGGCCCGCACGGCGCACGATGCGCTCAATGGTATGGATTAGTTCCAGATGGCCCAAGTACTTGAGGCGATCACGCTTGCCGTAGCGAACGCGCAGCCTAAAGAGCGTGGGATTGTCGGTCAAGCGCTCACTCATGCGCGATCACCCATCAATACGTTCTTGGCGTGGAGCGTGGGACAGATTCCGCAACCGGTACACGACGTGCGGGTGCAGTCGGGCGTCGTGACGCCCTCGAGCGAGCGACGGTACTCGCGCTCGAGGAAGCCGCGCGTGCAGCCGGGGCTCACATGCTCCCACGGCAGGCGCCAGTCCAACTCGTAGGGCAGGTGCACCAGCTCGTTGAGGTCGATGCCGTTTTTGGCAGCAGCCTCCTTCCAGTTATCGAGCGAGAAATGCTCTACCCAGGCGTCAAAGCGAGAGCCAGCGCGCCAAGCATCGATGATGACGGGCGTCATGTCACGACCGGCGCGGGAGAGCGCGGCCTCGATGAGCGAGGTCTCGGCATCGTGGTAATGCACGCGGACGGCACGGTTGCGAACGCTCGTGATAAGCAGTTTCTGGCGGCGCTTGACGTCGTCGTAATCGAGCTGCGGGCACCACTGGAAGGGTGTTGCCGCCTTGGGGATGAATACCGAAACAGAGATAGACACCGAAATAGACCCGCGGCGCGCCTTGGGCACCACGGAGCGACCGAGCTCCAGCACGTGATCGGCCAGGTTGGCGATGGCCACGATGTCCTCGTCGCGCTCACCGGGAAGGCCCATCATGAAGTAGAGCTTCATGCGGTTCCAGCCGGCCTCGAAGGCCGCCTTGGCCGCTCGGTCCAGGTCCTCCTCGGTCACGTTCTTGTTAATGATGTCGCGCATACGCTGGCTGCCCGCCTCGGGCGCGAACGTCAGGCCGCCCTTCTTTTCGCCGGCGACCGACTCGGCCATATCAACGCCAAACGAATCCAAGCGCTGCGACGGAATGGACACGCGAATACCCGTGTCCTCCAGACGACGGTTGAGCCTACCGAGCACGTCACGGATGCAGGAGTGGTCGGTCGTCGAAAGCGAGGTAAGCGACACCTCGTCATAGCCAGTCTTTTCCAAGCCCTGGATCACCGATGACACGATCTGGTCGGCCGAGCGCTCGCGTACCGGACGATACGTCATGCCTGCCTGGCAAAAACGACAGCCGCGGGCGCAGCCACGCAAGATCTCGATAGACAGGCGATCGTGGACGAGCTGCGCATACGGCACGCACGACTGCGACAGCGGATTCGTGGCGCCGAAATCCTCGACGACGCGCTTGTAGACCACGGCCGGAGCATCCTTGCCCTCGCGCGGCACGGTGTAGCCATGCGGCGAGCAGAGCTCGTCGTGACGAATCTCATAGAGCGACGGCACGTAGTTGCCGGCAATGGATGCAAGCTGCTCAACAATCTGCGCGCGCGGGACTCCTTCGTTGCGCAGGCGCCGATGCAGCTGGCAGGTCTCGAGCAGCGATTCCTCGCCCTCGCCGATGAGGATGGCATCGAAGAAGGCCGCGTACGGCTCGGGGTTGTACACCGAGGGGCCGCCGGCGATGATGATGGGGTCGTCTTCACCTCGGTCGGCCGCTAACAGCGGAATGCCAGCGAGATCGAGTGCCTCGAGGAAGTTCGTCACCGCCATCTCGTGCGGCACATGCAGACCGACGATATCAAACGAAGCAACGGGGGCAGCGCCTTCGAGCGACAGCAGCGGAATGCCCGCCTCGCGCATGGCGTCACCCATATCGGGCCACGGCACATAGCCACGCTCGCAGGAGATGCCCTCGGCCTGGTTAAGGATGTTGTAGAGGATGGCGATGCCCTGGTTGGGCAAACCAACCTCGTACACATCCGGGTAGATCAGGCAGCAACGGTAGTCGGCATCGACCTTGGAAAGCGTGCCCCACTCGTGATCGATATAGCGGCTCGGCTTTTCGACCTTGGCGAGCAGCGGCTCAATTAAATGAAAGCAGTCTTGATACGGAACGCGCAACAGAAAACCCCTAAGCAGCGAGATCGGATGCGTCTTGGTAGGACGCCATAGGACGGGTAGCGCCCGCGACCGTGGTCACCAGATCGCGAACGCGGGAGAACGTGGCAGTGACCACCTCGTTGGCACGGCTGTAGTCGACATCGCGCTCGTAGAGCGAAACAAGCGCACGGCCCATGCCATAGGTGCCCGCGGCAGCAGTGAGCGCCTTAACGGCAAACCCAATATGCGGCGTCTGCTTGACGAGCGCGCGGGTGACCGCGCGGATCACAAGACCGCCGGCAAGCACGCCCGCGACCTCGTAGCCGCGCTCAGGCTTAATGCCGCGTCCAAAGACGGCAGCGAGCTCAAAGAGCATGCCCACCTGCGCCAGCGCCATAACGGGATAATCGGCGCCCGGCAAAAACACCAGCGCACCGGTCGCCATATTGGTGAGCGCGCACGAGGTGATGATACGATTAGCTGCCGCGATGCGCATAAAGGCAAAGTTCGCCGCAAAAGCCGTTTCCTTGTCGGTGCGATCGAGAATCCAGCGGGCAAGCGTCTCGAGCAGATACGTCTTATCGGTTGCCGCCACCACGCCGAGCATGGGCGTGGACTCCTCGATAAACGGCACCTCCACAGCAGACTCGGCAAGCACGCACACGGGCGCGCCGGCGATCACGAGCTCCTGCACGGCACTCTCCAGGCGGTCGGAACCACACGAGAGCACCAGTACCACATCGGTATCGGTCTTTGGAGCAATTCGCTCCTCCCCCAGACGCTCGACGCGCACAATGCCCGAGGTCGCCTGCGGCACAAAGGCGTCACGCACCGTCTCAGCAAGAAAGCGCGAGGCGGACGAATCCAGATAGACCGAGACGCGCACCGGCGTATCGGAATCCTTCTTAACGGACGCGCCCATCTTAAAAGCGCGGGTCAGCTTATCTACGGGAATTTTCATAGCAAACCCCTCCAGCGGTTACGCGGCGCCCGAACGATGCCGCCATATGGATTGTACGATACCCACCGTCAGCAGCTGAATCATCATCGAAGACGAACCGAAGCTAATAAACGGTAGCGGAATACCGGTAATCGGCATCATGCCGATGCACATGCCGATGTTTTCGAAGGTCTGGAACGCCCACATGCCAACGATGCCCACACACGATAGGCGCAAGAACAGCGACTCACACTTAAAGGCGACGCGAATCGTCGAAAAGATCAGCAGCACGTAGAGGCATAGGAGCAAAAAGGAACCGCAAAAGCCAAAGGTCTCGGACAGGAAGGCGAAGACGAAGTCGGTGTGGAACTCAGGCAGAAAGCCGCCGACCGACTGCGTCGCATGGCCCAAACCCTTACCAAAGAAGCCGCCCGAGCCAACGGCGATAAGCGACTGCTGCAGGTTGTAGGCATCGTCCGAATCGGCATTATCGGGGTCGATAAAGACCGTCAGACGGTTCATCTGATACTGCTTGATGAGCACATCGTGGCCGAGCAACGAATCAAAGACCGAATCGAGCGCCAGGACGAGGGCCACCAGGCCCACGAGCAGGGCCAGGGTCGACAGCACCCATTCGCGGCGTGCACCGCTCATACAAATGACGATGGCGCCCGAAACCAGCACGACCAGGCCCGAGCCCAGGTCGCCCATGGCAACGACGGCCAAAAACGGAATGGACAGCATGCCGCAGAGCTTGACGTAGTCGCGAGCGGTATCGATGCGACCGTTATACTGCGAGCCAAGCGTAGCAATAAAGAAGATGGTGATGAGCTTGGCAAGCTCAACCGGCTGGAATGTCAAGCCGATACCGGGAATCTTGATCCAGCCCGTCATGCCCAGACCGCCCGTATAGGACAGACCTGGAATCTTGGGCGAAAAGATCACGATCAGGTCGATGACGAGCAACGCCGTCGAGAAATTGGAAATACCGCGCAGGTCGGTACGCCAGACCAGCACCGCCAGCACCGCCCCGATACCAATTCCCAGCAGATGGCGTGAGAACGAGGCATCGGCCTTAAACTGCGAAGCCGACCAGATAATGATGGCACCGTAGGCGACGAGCGCCACTGTAGCCACGAGCACACCGATATGCACCTTTTGGCGAAACGTGCCGCGCGAGGCCGAAAGTTGCTTGTTGACGCGGTCCAGGCTGCTGCGAGAGCCGGTCTTGGTTGAACGGAACAGATCCGCCGGAGAAAAATCCATCGCAACCTCCTATCGAACCGAAGAATCGCCCGAGGCCGAAGAGGTATCGGGCTCGTCATAAATCACGCCGAGCACGTCGCGCACGACATGCATCGCGGTATCTGAGCCGCCGCCGCCCTGCTCCAGGACAGTAGCGATGACATACTTGGGGTCATCGGCCGGTGCATAGGCGCAGAACCACGCGTATTCGTCCTCGCCGCTTTTCTCGCCCGTGCCCGACTTGCCGTATACCTGCGGCGTCAGGGTGCCAAAGTGAGCCGCCAGGGACGTCGATGCCGTGTAAATCACGTCGTGCATGCCGTTGCGAACAAGAGCCAAATCCGAATCGCTGTTAATCTTGGCCTCCAGGCGCTTCTTCTTGCCCTTGCCGTTGTACTTATAGGCATCGCCGTCGCCATCGCGCGACACGGCAGACAAAAACACGTGAGGCACGTACTGTTTGCCGCCGTTGGCAAGACCCATATAGGCGCACGCCATCTGCAGGGGCGTCACCAGGATGTCGCCCTGGCCGATAGCAATGTTGGTCATATCGCCGGCATTCCACTTGCGGTCCTCGGCAGAGGCGTCGGTGAAGTACGACTCTTTCCACTCGGCATCGGGAATACGGCCCGCGCCCTCACTCGGCAGATCGATACCGCAGGTCTTGCCTAGACCCCAGCGACGAAAGACCTCCTGCAGGCCCTCGGGATGTTGCTCGTCATAGAAGAACGCCTTGCCCATGTCGTAGAAGACGGGGTCGCACGAGTTGGCGATACCCGACTGCAGCGTCATGGTGCCGTGGCCAGACGTCAGCCAGCAGCGCTTGCCCCAAGCCTTGCCCAGGCCCGTCCAATAGCCCGTGCAGTTGGTTGTCTGCGTTGAGGTGTAGGTTCCAAACTCAAGACCGGCCAGTGCCGAGAGCGGCTTGATGGTCGAGGCCGACATGTACTGTCCGCTAATGGCGCGGTTGAGCAGCGGGTGCGAACCCTTGTCATCATTGAGCTCGGTCCACACGTCATTTGAGACGCCGCCGATAAAGACGGACGGATCGAACTTGGGCTCGCTCGCCATGCCCAGGATCTCACCATTGTTGGGATCGAGGCACACCACAGCGCCGTTGCCGGCATTGCTGTAGCCGGTGGTCTTGGCAAGCTCGATGGCGCTCGCCAGCGCCGTCTCACAGGCCTGTTGGATCTTAAGGTCGAGCGTGAGCTTAATGTCGGAGCCGGCCTTGGCGGGCACGGCGCCGGCCTGACCGGTCACATTGCCCGAGGCATCGACCTTGACGGTCTGCTCGCCACGAATACCCTGCAGCAGGTTTTCGTAGTAGCTCTCAACACCCGCCTGGCCCACGATATCGCCCGACTGGTACGTAATCTTGCCAGCAGAAGCATCATCATCGCCAGAGGTTTTCTTATTCTGGGCCTCGAGCTGCTCGGAGGTAATGGTGCCGGTATAGCCCAAAATGTGACAGGCCGTCTCGCCGTACGGGTACTGGCGCTCGGTACGCTCGGCAATCTTGACGCCCGGGAACTCGCCTGCGTGCTCCTTGATATAGGCAACCGTGGAACGACGGACGTCCGTCGCGATGGTATGCAGGCTCTGGGCGCCCTCGGAATTGTCCTGAATATTGCGCAGAACCGCCACGTAGGGCATACCGAGCACGTTGGCAAGATGGCGAACCAGAACCTCATCCTCGGCAAGGTCGCGGTAAGCCACGACAGCAAGTGAGGGACGGTTCTGGACAAGTGCCACGCCATTGCGGTCGAGGATGCGGCCGCGCACAGCGGGTGTGGTAACGGTGCGCGTCTGATTGCTATTAGCCTGCTTTTCGTAATAGTCCGACGAGACCATCTGCATGCCCCACAGCTTGACGGCAAGCGCCGCGAACATCGCGCCCACACCCGTGGTGAGGATGGAGAAGCGGCCCTTAAAGGCGGTCGCCGCGGTATTGCCCTCGCCCTCGGTGGCGCGCGGGGCCGTTCCATGCTGCGTATCGTAGGTAAAACGGGAATCGCCGCGACGCATGATGACCAGCGCGACCACGATGGCCACAACCAGCACGATACCGGCGATAATAACCGTCATCTGGGAAGACATCTACGAGCCTCCCCTATTTGAGCTTACGGGTCTTGGGCTTAAAGCGCATGCCCGTCTGGCGTCCGCCACGTGCGGAGAATCCATAACCGGACTGCGGCACGACGCCGGACATCAAAAACGGAATGGCAACCAAACCCGTCAGGATCGAAGACGGCAGCGCATGGCCGAAGATCGCCACGACAAAGCTCGTCTCCAAACCCATAAACAGCAAGATGATGCTGTAGATCACATTAATGACGAGCGCGAAGGCACCCACAGTGATGCCGCGCGCACTCGGGGTACCGCCCGTCTGACCGGCGGCGCTATGCACCAGGGCAAAAGAACCCACGGTCAGCAGGAGCGACATAACGCCCACCGGCACGGCAGCGGAAAGGTCATAGAACAAGCCGCTGCAAAAACCGCACACGACGGCACGGGTCGGGTCGCCCGAGAACACGCTTATGCACACCAGGATAATCATAAAGTTGACGCGACCGCCCGCAATGGAGATCTGCGGTGCCAGGCCTGCCTGCAGCAGCACGCACACGATGGCGGCGATTACAAACGTACGGGAGCTCATCCCCTGCTCGTGTAGATCCATGGACATGCCCCCTACTCGCTCGAGCCGGAATCGGTCGTCTCGGACGTGTCGGAACCGTCATCCGAGCTCTCGTCCTTCGTCTTGGTCGCAGCATCGCGCGACGTTCCCTGCGGCGTGCTATTAGCGGTGCTCACGTCCTCATCCGAGGCCGACTGTTCGTCGGTCAGCGAGGTGATGACCAGCACTTCCTCGTTGTTCTCGGCCGTCGTCTGGGCGCGCACCACAATGGTGTAGTACACGTCGTTTGCGGATTTTTCAACCGACGAGACGGTGCCGAGCGGTAGACCCTTGGGGAACACACCGCCAATGCCCGAGGTCACGATGATGTCGCCAACCTTAACATCGGAGTCGACGCTCACGTACTCAAGACGCAGCGTGCCGTCAGCCTGACCCTGCAGCATACCCTGGGCGCGCGTGTCCTGCACCATGGCGGATACGCCGGAGTTCTCGTCGCCAATCAGGCGCACGGTAGAGGTCTTGGCCGATACCTCGATAATCTGGCCGATAACACCGGCAGAACTCGTCACGGGCATGTTGATGGTAAGCCCGTCGGCAGAGCCCTTGTCGATGGTGACGGTCGAGGTCCAGGCATCGCCGGAGGCACCAACGATACGAGCAGCGGTCGATTTGAGGTTATAGGTCGACTGCAGGCCGACCAGCCCCTCCAGACGCTCGGCGGTCTTTTGAGCCTCGGAGAGCTCAGCAACCTTAGAGGTCAGTTCCTCGTTTTGCTTCTTAAGCTCGTCAAGCGTGTCCTGCGACGCCGTAAGGTTAGAGAACACGTTACCGATCGCATTGAAGGGAGCCGCCACAGCCGAGCCCACAAAGCGCACCGGCGAGGTAATCGTCGTCACGCCCGAGCGCACGGCATGAATCGGTCCTGCCTCGCCCTCGCGGATGTAAAACGTGAGCAGCAACACCGAAATCAGGCTGAAAACAATCAACGGGCGCATACCCGTTGATTGTCGCTTGGTATTCAGATTTGTGGAGAAACCCGAAGATCGTGCCAAATGGAATCCACCTTTTGGAAATTAAGCATTGGTCTGGACGAAGCCGCCATCAAACGCATTGGCCTCGAGCACGCGGGCACAGCCGTTAACGACGTTATCGAGCGCCGTGGGGCTGACGTTGACCGAAACACCGGTCTCATCGCGCAGGCGCACGTCGAGACCGCGCAGCAGCGCGCCGCCACCGGTCAGCAAAATGCCGTAGTACATAAGGTCCGAGGCAAGATCGGGAGGCGTAGCGTCGAGTGCGTCCTTGACGGCCTTGGCCATCTCGTCGAGCGGCTTGTTGAGCGCGCGACGAATCTCCTCGCTCTCGATGCGCACGGTCTTGGGCAGACCGGTGATCACGTCGCGGCCGTTGACCTCAACGTCGAGCTCGTCCTTGAGCGGCACGGCGGAACCGACCTTGATCTTGATGTCCTCTGCCGTACGCTCGCCGATGGCCAGGTTGTAGGCATCACGAACGTGCGTGAGGATGGCCTGATCGAACTCGTCGCCGGCAATACGAATGGACTGCGAGACGACGATGCCGCCCATAGCGATAACGGCGACCTCGGTGGTACCGCCGCCGATGTCGATGACCATGGAGCCGGTGGGTTCCTCGACGGGCAGGTCGGCGCCGATAGCGGCTGCCATAGGCTCTTCGATCAGATAGGCCTGGCGGGCACCGGCCTGGATCGTGGCCTCAAAGACAGCGCGCTTCTCAACCGACGTGACACCGGAGGGAACGCAGACGACAACACGCGGACGCGGAGTCCACGGATAGCGCTTCTCGGACGCCTTATCGATAAAGTAGCGAAGCATGGCCTCGGTAACATCGAAGTCGGCGATGACGCCGTCCTTCAGGGGACGAACAGCCACGATGTTGCCGGGCGTACGGCCGAGCATGCGCTTTGCCTCGATACCGACCGCCAAGATGCGCTCGTCGTTCTTGTCGATGGCGACAACAGAGGGCTCACGAATGACGATGCCCTTGCCGCGCACGGAGACAAGCGTATTTGCGGTGCCGAGGTCGATGGCAAGATCGCCCGCATAGCTACCGAAGAACATATCCATCAAAGAAAACAACGCAACTCCTGATGTGTTGGATGATTGCTGGAAAACTACTAGCCCATCATACTAGCGCAAGCCCGGCACCTCACTTGCGGTGAAGCGCCGGGCAAAGCTAAATCCCATAAGGTCACTACTGGTTGTCAGCAGCCGAGAAATCCATATCGAGCGAAGAAACGGCCCAGCCGATATGGTTGTCGGAGCGCACGAATTTGACGGTGTACTCCTGCTCGCCGCCCTTGGACAGCGATGCCTTCACCTTAGCGGCCGTCTCGGTCATGGACTGATCCATGCCCTCGACGGACACGGTGGCACCCTGCGGAATCGAGGAGATGATCATCGACTTAGCGTCCTCGGACAGGCTCGAGGTCAGGCAAGACTCGGCCTTTGCGGTGTCACCGTCACCGGCAGCCTGGAACAGATCGGTAACGACAGACTCCTGAGACGGGAAGCCAAAGCCGCGCGTGTAGGCAAAGCCCAGACCGCCCGCGGCGATCAAAATGAGCAGAAGCAGCACGATGAAGACTTTAAGACCCGTGTGGCGATGGCGACGACGGACCTTGGCCTGCTTACGATCCTGACGGTCCTGCTGGACCATCTCGGACTCGGACAGCGTAAAGAAGCCGGTGTCCGAGGGATCGGGCATAAACTGACCGGTCGCGCCCGTAGGATCGAGCGGATCGACGGCAGGAGCGTCCATCGCGGGCGCCGGAGCCGTGGCCATAGCCGTCTGGGCAGACAGCGCAGCAAGCGAATCCTGCACGCGGGCAAGCTCATCGGCCTGCTCGGAGGTGAGCTGGTAGATGCCATCGGCAGTAGCGGCGTTAAAGGCGTCGAGTGCGTCGGAGGGACGGCCGGCGGCAGAAAGCGCCTGACCCATGCCGGCGTTGAGCGCACGCGTGTCGTCGCGGGGGCCGGCAAAGTCGATAGCCGTGCGGTAGGTCTCCACGGCATCCGCCGGACGGCCGAGCTTAATGAAGCAACGACCGAGCTCGCCGAGTGCGGCGGCAGGAGCCGGATTGGCGCCGTCGATGGCAGCCTGACGGAAGGCGGTTCCCGCGTTGGCATAGTCGCCCGATTGGAACAGCGCATTGCCCAGACCCAGATAGGCCTTGAACGGCGTGGCATAGGAAGCATCCTGCGTAGCAGCAGAGAACGCCTGAGCGGCCGTCGTGTAGTCGCCCACCGCGGCGAGCGCCTTGCCGCGGTTGGTGAGCAGCGCGCCGCGCTTGCCGTAGGTGCCGTCGTTGAGGGCGGCGGCATAGGCCTCGGCGGCCTCGGCATACATGCCCAGGTGCATCAAGGCGTTGCCACGAAGGTGGTCGGCCTCGCCCATAATCTCATCGGGAGTCTTTGCCGCCCCAAGCATCTGGGCTGCAGCGGAAAAATCACCCGCGCGGTAAGCGGCGCGGCCCTGTTGGATCAGCTGGCTATTCAAGGAAGTCCCCTTTACTCGTGAACGATCTCGACATGAACGATCTCGTCGCCGGCACGCAGCTGCGAAATCACATCGAGACCCTCGACCGTGGTACCAAAGACGGTGTAACCGGAATCGAGGTTATGCTGGGCACCCAGGCAGAAGTAGAACTGCGAACCCGCGGAATCGGGGTCCATGGAGCGCGCCATGGCAAGGGCGCCATCGACATGGCTGTTGCGCGGATTGGTGGCGAACTCGCCCTTGATGCAGTAGCCGGGGCCACCGGTACCGGGCATGCCGTCGGGGCCCTCAAGACCGGCGGCGACGTCGGCGCCGGACATGTCGCGGGTATTGGGGTC
>CALHWR010000021.1 GCA_938036665.1 uncultured Collinsella sp.
AATGACTACTTGCGACCAAGGCAACGCCGATGTCTTGGCAACGACAGCGAAAACGCCCCTAAGCGAGCAAGGTGACGTGAAAGAGGAGGGCATTGACCTTCTGGTCATGCCCGACGATTGAACGTCAGATTGCCGCTTAGGGGCGTTTGGAGCGTCGACCCGTTACGTTGTTTGGTAAAACCGCGTAACCCTAAAGCTCCGTCACCTCAACGCTGTTATAGATCTCGTCCCAGCGGTCCATGACCAGGTGGCCGGTCTTGGGATCCATGGCGTTGAGCTTGCCGCAGGTATTGGCGGTCTTGAGGACCGTGACGTCGTCGGCACCAGCAGCAATGGCATGCGCAAAGCCGGCGATGGTCGAGTCGCCGGAACCCGTCGCGTTCACAGCCGCAATCGCGGGCGTCTTGGCACGGAACGCGTGGCCCTCATGGAAGCCCACCGAACCGGCAGCGCCCATCGAGACGACAACCCAGGGGATACCGGCAAAGCGGCCGTCGGCGGCAAGCGCCTCGCGCAGGGCATCGACATCATCAGTCGTAAAGGACGTACCCAGCAGGCCGTTAATCTCGGTCAGGTTGGGCTTTACGAGCTCAGGCTTAGCGTCAGATTCCAGCGCGGCCTCCAGCGATGCACCCGAAGTGTCGAGCAGCACCTTGGCGCCCTCCTCCTCGGCAATCTTGACGAGCTCGGCATAGTAACCGGCATCGACGCCACGCGGCAGCGAACCCGAAAGCGTCACGACGTCCGCCTTCGCTGCAAGCTCGGCGAACTTGGCCGTAAAGGCCTCAAGCTCGGCAGGCGCAATCTGAGGGCCGCTCTCCAGCAGCTCGGTCTGATTACCCTCGTGCAGAATATTCAGGCAAATGCGCGTCTCACCGGCGATGGGCACAAAGTCGTTCTTGACGCCGTCGGCATCCATAAGCTCGGCCATATAGGCACCCATGTGGCCGCCGAGCAGACCGGTCGCGAGCACGTCGTCGCCCAACTGCAGTAGCACGCGGCTCACGTTGAGGCCCTTGCCGCCAGCGGTCTTTTCGGGCGTCACACGGTTAACATCGTCGATGATCAGCTTATCGAGCTGATAGCGCGTATCAATCGACGGGTTCATGGTAACGGTCAGAATCATATTGAACTCCTGTTTAGAAAACCGGCCCGCGCCCCCTCACAGAAACGCGAGCCGTCAATTGAAAAGCTGCAGAATGCCGGGTACCGCCAAAACGAAGCACACAAGCTCAGCAAGCAAACGTGTTATCGGAGCAGCTAGCTGTACCAGAAAGCTTCGCAACAAAAGGGGCAACCTCACAGGCACCCTCAACGTCAGCGAGCGGCGCTCAGGTGCCCCAGGTCGCCGCGAAAGAGGAGCGACGCGTACTTCATGCACGCGAGCGACGGTTTGAGCGGCGAGATGGGGTGCCTGAGCGTCGCGCAGCGTCGACCCGTTACGCGGTTTGGTAAAACCGCGTAACCTCCTTAGTCGTGGTATTCGCCGCGGTCCCACTTCTCGAGGAACTCGTCAAAGAAGTGCGGGTCAACCTGAGCCTCGGCGTCGGCCTTGTTGCAGGCGTCGATCTTGGCAATCAGGGCATCGTGCTCGGGGGTCTTCTCGTAGGGCTCCTCCAGGAAGGCAAGCATGATGTCGGCCATCAGGAACTCACCGGTAATCTTGCCGCCAAAGCCCACGATGTTGGCGTTGAGCTCGCGACGGGCATACAGGGCAGAGGTCATGTCGCGAACCAGGGCGCAACGGGCGCCGGGAACCTTGTTGACGGCGTTGGTGATGCCGATGCCGGTGCCGCACAGGGCCACGCCAAAGTCGGCCTTGCCGCTGGCAACAGCCTCGCCCACGGCCTTACCGTAGATGGGATAGTGCGTACGGGTGTGGCTGTAGGTGCCGCAGTCGAGCACCTTGTAGCCAGCCTGCTCCAGGCGGTCGGCCAGATAGATCTTCTCGTCCGTAACGATATGGTCGCAACCGATTGCGATGGTCTTCTTCATCAGAACGTCCTTTCGTCTGAATTCACAAGTTGAGATAGAAGTTCGAGTTCTCGGTGGCTCTCGTTAGGCCATCTTGTTGAGCATGTCGACACGGATCTGGTGACGGCCGCCGGCGTACTGGGCGCGCAGGAACTCGCGGGCGATCTTCTTGGCGACCTCGGTGCCCACAACGCCCGGGCCCATGGTGACCATGCGCGAGCCGTTGTGCTCGCGGGTCATGTAGGCGGAACGCTCGTCGGAAATGTTGGCGACGACCATGCCCTTGATCTTGACGGCGGCCATATAGGAGCCGACGCCGTACTTATCGAATGCGAAGCCCTGGGAATCCTTGTGCTCCAGCAGGTCCTTGGCAACGGCGGTCGCGGAATCGACAAAGTCCGCAGCAGGGGTCTCGGAATAGTCGACGACCTCGTGACCGTCAGCGATGAGCATCTCCTTGATGGACTCCTTCATCGACATACCGTCGGCATCGGAAGCGATTACAACCCTCATGACATCCTCCTTGAGAGATACGCAGGTGCGTAGTTTCTGTTTGGAAGTGTTGAATCGCGCTCAGGTCCGGGCATCTGAATGTGCGGTTCTTCACTGTTCATGTTTATTTGAACACATTCGAACATAGGTTGCAACCATTATTTGTTTAACTTTGTTCTTTTTTGAACAAATACCGTTTACGGTTGATTGCCGACCGTTTGAGCCCGGCGCAGACGTAGCGACCATGTGTTCAACAAACAAAAGGGCGGCCGAGAACG
>CALHWR010000022.1 GCA_938036665.1 uncultured Collinsella sp.
TGGGCGAGGGGTCGGGAGTGGGCGTAGGCGTAGGCGTGCCGCCATCGCCGCCGGTCGAGCCACCAGTGGAGCCGCCCGTCGAGCCACCAGTGGAGCCGCCCGTCGAGCCACCGGTCGTACCGGTGCCGCCGGTGGTGTCGCCGCCCGTGGTCTCGGTGGTCGTGGTCGTCGTGGTAGTTGTTGTGGTGGTTTCCTCTTCCTCTTCGTCCTCGTCCTTGTCGTCGTTCTCCGACTTCTTGGTGTTGTTGGTGCCGTAGAACTTCCAGACGCTGTTGTTCTTGTAGGTGGGCGCCGTTCCGGTCGCAAACTCCTCGCGCTCGGTACCGGTCAGAACGGTGTTCATAAACCGCTTAAAGACAGGCAGGTTGGTGCTGTCGCCCAGCAGGTCCGTGCCGTACTTTTGGATGGGGATCTCGCCCGCGGAATAGCCGGTCCACAGGGCGCACGCCAGCTGCGGGGTATAGCCGCAGAACCAAAGGTTGGTGGTGTTGTCGGTGGTGCCCGTCTTGCCGGCATAGGGCTGGTTGACACTCAGGGCGCCGGCAGCACCCGTACCGCTGCCCTTCATGACGCCGGACAGAACATCGGTGACCGCGGCGGCCTCGCCCTCGGTAAGCACCTGTGAGGGATTGTCGGTGTGCTGGTACAGCACCGAACCGGTACGAGAATCAATCTCGGTGATGGCGATCGGCTGGCGATAGTAGCCGCCGTTGGCAAACGTCGCGTAGGCGGCGGCCATCTCGAGTGGCGAGATCGAGCCGGTGCCGAGCGTCATGACGGGAACGTCCTCGATGTTGTCCTTGGCGGGGTCGATGCCGAGCTTTTTGACGAGCGAGATGATCTTGCTGTTGCCGACGGCTTCCGCCACCTGGATGTAGCCGGTGTTGGAGGAGTATGCCGTCGCCTGCTTAAGCGTGATGTTGCCGTAGCTCTGGTTGGCGTAATTTTGGACCTCGGTCGTGGTGCCCTTGGCCTTGAGCGGCGAGTTGCAGTTGAGGGTGACGTTGGGGTTCATGCCGTTTTGGATGGCAGTTGCCAGCGTAAAGGCCTTAAAGGTGGAGCCGACGGGACGCTTGGCCGTGGCATGGTTTACGTGGTTCTCGTCGGCGTTGTAGTCGTAGCCGCCCACCATGCACTTGATGTAGCCGGTCTTGGGGTCGACGACGACCATGCCCATGTCCAGGCCGTCAAGCGAGAGCGTGTCGAGCTGCTCGCGGACGGCATTCTCTGCCACCTGCTGCATCGTGGGGTCGATGGTGGTCTTGACGGTCAGGCCGCCCTTAAAGAGCACGTCGGTCGAGAACTCCTGCTCCAGCAGCTGCTTGACGTAGGAGACAAAGTAGGGCTGCGAGTATACGTCGACGCCGCTGCCCGAGATTTCGGTCACATTGAGGGTGATGGGCTCGGCCTGTGCGGCATCGTGCTCCTCCTGGGTGATGTGGCCCAGGCGCAGCATGTTGTCGAGAACCTTGTTGCGGCGAGACAGTGCCAGATCGGGATTGACCGTGGGGTCGTACTGCGAAGGCGAGTTGGGAAGGCCGATGAGTAGCGCGGCCTCGCTCAGGGTGAGGTCGGCGGCGCTCTTGGACAGATAGGTCTCGGCTGCGGCCTCGATGCCGTAGGCGCCGTGGCCGTAATAGATGGTGTTGAGGTACATCATGAGGATCTCGTCTTTGGAGTACATGTCCTCCATCTTGATGGCGATGTAGGCCTCGCGCACCTTACGCTCAATGGTCGAGTCGAATTGCTCCTCCTGCAGGATGGTGTTGCGCACAAGCTGCTGGGTGATCGTCGAGGCGCCTTCGTGCCCGCCGCCGAGGGTTGCCACCGCAGCACGCGCGATACCCCACAGGTCGATACCGCCGTGCTCGTAGAAGCGCTCGTCCTCGACGTCAACGGTGCCCTGCAGCACGTAGGGGGAGACCTCGTCCTTGGTGATGGATTTGCGGTTTTGCGTGTAGAAGCTCGCGATCTTGTTGCCGTTACAGTCGACGATCTCGGTGGGCTCGCTCACCAGATACGCGTTGGCGTCGGTGTAGTCGGGCAGATCGGACAGCCAGCGGTTGACGTTACCGACCATGCCGATGCCAAACGCCACGCCCGCAATCAGCAGAAAGCCCAAAAACGAGAGCAGGATTATGGGCAGGGCGTGCGTCTTTGAACGGCTGTGTCCCTGTCGTTGGCGAGGACCCATATATTGACCTCCAGGTATGTCGTGCCAGACGGTGGATGTGCCGTCGGGGCAGGATGGACATAAGTTATTACACGATAAACCAAACGGGGCGCGCGAGGCCTCGTGTATGCTGGAAGACGGCATTTTTCAGAGTGAATGCATACCTTGGTAAGGAGTTTGTCGATGGCGATTCGGACGATGGGGCCGAGCGGACAATACGAGACTGGATTGGATGCTGCCGGTGCGGCGCTGCCCGAGCTGCTGGCGCCGGCGGGCGGACTCGACCAGATGCTTGCGGCCATCGCCGCGGGTGCCGATGCCATCTATGCGGGGTTGGGCGGCTTTAACGCCCGTGTGAGCGCCCATGGCTTTACGGATAACGAGTTTGCGCGCGGCTGCGCCGTGGCGCATGCCCATGGCGTGCGTGTGTACGTAACGCTCAACGTGTTCGTGTTTGACGATGAGTTGTCCGACGCGGTGGCGTTGGGAGCTCATGCACTGGAGCTGGGCGCCGATGCTCTGATTGTCGCCGATGCCGGGTTGGCCTGCGCGCTGCGCGCGGCGATTCCCGGGGTCGAGATTCACCTGTCCACGCAGGCGGGCGCTCATAGCGAGGGTGCCGTGCGGCTTGCCGCCGATGAGCTGGGGGTCGAGCGCGTGACGACGGCACGCGAGCTGACGGTCGACGAGATTGCGGCGCTATGTGCCACGGGCGTGCCCATCGAGGTATTCTGCCACGGTGCGATTTGCATCGGCTATTCGGGGGCGTGCGAGTTCTCGGCCCTGCGGCGTGGGCGCTCGGCGATGCGCGGCGACTGCACGCAGCCGTGCCGTCTGGCGTACGACCTAGTGGACGAGGCGGGGCAGAGTGTTGTTGCCGTCGAGGGAGACCGCCTGCTTTGTCCGCGTGACTATCTGGGTATCGCGCACCTGCCCGAGCTTGTTGCCGCCGGCGTGGCATCGCTCAAGATCGAGGGACGCATGAAGAATCCCGATTACGTATTCAACGTGGTGAGGGTGTGGCGTCGGGCACTCGATATGCTGTGCGACGGCGCGTGGGACTCCGGTGCCGTGGAAGAGCTTGAACGCGAGCTGGGAAGGTCGTTTAACCGTGGGTTTACCGATGCTTACCTGCGGGGTCGTTCGGGTGCCGAGCTCATGAGCTTTGAGCGCGCGATCAACCAGGGCGTGCGCGTGGGGCGCTTGGTCGCTGTGGGCCACGAAGAGGTGACCGTTGAGCTCGATGCCGCCGTGGCGGCGGGTGACACGCTCGAGATTCGGTTCTATCCGGGTGTCGACGCGCGTCCCGATGTGCCCAAGCGCTGGCCGCAGGTGCCCTGCCCGGTGGATGCCGCAGCGGGGAAGCGCGTCGTCGTGCATTGCAAGCGTAAGGTGGACGCGGGCTGCGAGGTCTATCTGATTCGCAGCGCCGGCGTGTTGGATCAGACGACGGCGGTGTTGGAGCGCATGCGGGCCGAGGCGGATGCGATTGCGCCCGTTGCGCGTGCCGTTGAGGTACTGCCCTTTGAGGACGCTGCGGTGGATGGCGGCGCGTCGACGGAGTTGGCGGGGTCGGCGGGGCCGGTAAAGCGCGAGGATTTTGCTCGTATGGTCTTTGCCTGGGAGCTGATGGATGTGGGTCCGCGCGATGAGCGAGATCTGTCCGATACAACGGTGGTGCTCGACGAAGTGTGCCGCGCGGGCGACGCCGAGCGGACTCGGGCGCTTATGCAGCGTGCCGGGCGCGTCGTCTGCCGCAATCTGGGACAAGTGGCGATGGCCCGCGAGCTGGGCACAACGTTTGACGTGGCGGCGCCGGTGTTCTGTGCCAATCGGGCCACGCTTACCTGGCTGCGCGGACTCGGTGCGGGGCGGGTGTGCTTGTCGGCCGAGTTGCTCGGCAATGATGCGGAGCGTGTTGCCGAGCTTGCCGCTTGCCCCGGTGTCTTGGGGCCTGTCGATGCCGACCGTCCCGAGATCATGGTGTGCGAGCACTGCTTGCTGACTGCCGAGGGCGCCTGCGCCACGGATGCAACGGGGCAGGTCCGTTGCCGTGACTGCTCGCGCCGTCAGCAGGCGCGCTTTTTGGTCGAACGTGACGGCACGCGTTTGCCGGTCGTTATCGACGCGTGCGGCAGGACGAGGATTTTCCTGTCGTAGGTGTTCGGCCGCGCCGTTTTGGTTATTATGAGTGGGTTTATGAACTTCGAGCACCGCCGTATCCGGTGAGGGTGCTATAGCAAAAGGAGGATACCCAATGCTGTCTGTCGACGAGCAAATGCGTATCATCACCTCGGGCGCAGCGCAGATCGTCCCCGAGGCCGACCTTCGCAAGAAGCTTGAGAAGGGCGAGCCCCTCAACATCAAGCTCGGCGTCGATCCCACCAGCCCCGACCTGCACCTGGGCCATGCCGTGCCCCTGCGCAAGATGCGTCAGTTCCAGGACCTGGGCCACAAGGTCACCCTCATCATCGGTAACGGCACCGCACTGATCGGCGATCCTTCGGGCAAGAATTCCACCCGCCCGCAGCTTTCGCAGGAGCAGATTGAGGCCAACGCCGAGACCTACGTGAGCCAGGCCATGAAGATCCTGGATCCCGAGAAGACCACCATCGTGCACAACGGCGACTGGATCCTGTCGATGGATCTGGCCGGCCTGCTGCAGGTGTGCTCCAAGTTCACCGTCGCCCGCATCCTCGAGCGCGATGACTTTACCAAGCGCTACCAGTCCCAGACGCCGATCGCCCTCCACGAGTTCCTGTACCCCGTGATGCAGGCCTTCGACTCCGTTCAGATCAAGGCCGACGTGGAGATGGGCGGCACCGACCAGCTCTTCAACCTGCTCGCCGGCCGCGAGCTCATGGAGAAGATGGGCATGGAGCCGCAGATCGCGCTTACCATGCCGCTGCTCGAGGGCACCGATGGCGTGCGCAAGATGTCCAAGTCCTACGGCAACTACATCGGCCTGACCGATGCTCCCAAGGATATGTTCGGCAAGACGATGTCCATCCCCGACGAGATGATCGGCAAGTACTATCGTCTGGCCAGCTCGCTCACCCCGGCCGAAGTCGACAAGATCGACGCTGCCCTGGCCGACGGTTCCGCCGATCCCTATGAGCTCAAGCGCGCGCTGGGCCGCGACCTGTGCGACACCTATCACGGCGCCGGTGCCGGTGACGAGGCTCAGGCCGAGTTCGACCGCGTGTTCAAGGAGGGCCAGCTTGCCGACTTCCCCGAGAAGCATGTCGAGCTGACCGTCAACGACGAGGGCCAGATCTACCTCGCAGGCCTGCTTAAGGACCTGGGCCTTTCGGCGAGCGCCGGCCAGGCCCGTCGCGACATTGACGGCGGCGGCGTCAAGATCAACGGCGAGGCGGTGGCTCCCAAGAGCTACAACATCGACCCGAGCGCCCTCAAGCTGGGCGACACCCTCTCAGTAGGCAAGCGCAAGGGCTTTAAGTTGGTCTAGCAAGTAGGTCAACCTAACATGTGCAATAGGGCCGCAGCCGGAACGATTCCGGCTGCGGCTTTTTTGGCACTTGGGGACGTTCCTTTTGTGCCGGCACTTTGGGACACTCCTTGTCATTGGTGCAAATGAACT
>CALHWR010000023.1 GCA_938036665.1 uncultured Collinsella sp.
TTGGCATTCCAACTGCCAACGTCTCCTATTGCACATTTGAAGACGAAGCCGCGCTCGTCGTTGAACGGTACGACAGAATGGTCAATAGCAGCGGAAATATCGAAAGGCTGCATCAGGAGGACTTTTGCCAGGCGCTCGGTGTATTGCCAAGCCAGAAATACACCGCCGACGGAGGACCAACCACACGAGACATCCAAGAACGACTGATTAACACAGTCCCCCACCACATGAATCTTGTGCTTTTTACCTATATGTTGTTCTATAACGCCATTATCGGAGCGCCTGACGCACACGCTAAAAACTACTCGCTCATCCTAGGCAAAGGCACAAACGCAGCGCTCGCACCCATGTACGATGTCGCATCGGGCTTGGCGTACGAACGTATGCGCCGCCGGGCGCGCCTTGCCATGAGCGTTGGCGGCGAAAATCGAGTGGGGCGCATCGGTCCAGGCGCTATCCGCCGATACCACGGTATGGGCGACCCCGCGCTGGAGGCGGCGCTCACCGATGCCGGGCTATCCGAGAAGTTTTGCTTTGCGACCATGATGGACCTCGCCTACGAGGTGCCCATTTGTATGGAAGAGATCATGGACGAATACGCCGACCTGCCCGGCATGGCGGACCTGCGCGAGCATATGCTCGGCCCCGTCCGCGAAAACTGCCAGCGCACCCTCGACCTCATCAAGGCGGATATGGGCTAGGCGCCAATCAATCCACATTTCTTAAAAGAAGAGGGGGGCACCCGTCGCAAAAGTTCGGATGCCCCCTCTCGTAATGTCATTTGCAATCCGCTAGCACGTGGCTCGAACTGCTGCTAGCGCGACCCTTACGCGGCAAGGCGCTTGAGGACGTCGATGAGCAGCTCGTAGAAGCGCTCGGCAGAAGCGAGCTCCATGCTCTCGTCCGGGGTGTGGACATCGGAGAGCGTCGGGCCCACGGCGATGGCGTCCAGGCCGTGCAGGGCCTCAGCAAACAGGCCGCACTCAAGGCCAGCGTGAATGGACTCGATGCGCAGCTCGGAGCCAAAGAGCTCGCGATAGCTCTCGACAAAAACGTCGCGGACCGGCGAATGCTCGGCATAGCTCCAGCCGGGATACTCGAACTCGAACTTGGCGTCGAAGCCCAAGACATCGGCCAGCGTCTGCAGGCGGTCCTTGAACTCGTTCTGCAGCGAGGTAATCGAGGAGCGCGGGGACAGCATGATCTTGACCTGGTCGTCGGAAGTGGCGACCACGCCGATGTTGGAGGAAACCTCGACGGAGCCGTCGGTGGCGACGTTGCGGCGAATCACGCCATTAGGGGCAAGACGCAGGGCGCGGATGAGGGCAAGCGCGGACTTCTGATCCATGGCCTCGACCTCGGCGTCGTCGGCAATCTCGACGGTGCAGGTAAAACCGGGGTCGAAGACCTCGAGCTCGGCAGTGACGTCGGCGATGATGTCCTTTGCGATCTGGGCCGCGGCCTCGGCGGCAGCGTGGTCGGCGTAAACCAGCTCGGCCTTGCACTCACGGTTGATGGCGTTATCCTTAGTGCCGCCGTTAAAGCTAACGATGGCGGGCTCGCCGGCGACCATCAGGCGGTCGATGATGCGGGCCATGATGAGGTTGCCGTTGCCGCGCTCCAGGTTGATATCGTTGCCGGAATGACCACCCAGTAGGCCGGAGATGTCGAGCGTGAGGGTGCTGCCGGTCTTGTGCTCGCGCACGATGGGGCAGGTGTAGGTAACAACGACGCCGCCGGCGCAGCTGACGGTGGCAACGCCCTCTTCCTCGGAGTCAAGGTTAATCATGGTGCGGGCGTTAATCTGGGACTTGTCGAGCGTCTCGGCGCCGACCAGGCCAGTCTCCTCATCGGTGGTGAATACGCACTCGAGGGCGGGGTGAGCAATCGAATCGTCGTTGAGCACAGTAAGCATCAGAGCGACAGCAATACCGTTGTCGGCGCCCAGGGTGGTGCCGTTAGCGGTGAGGACGCCGTCCTTCACGACCAGGTCGATACCGTCGGTCGTAAAGTCGTGCTCAACAGAGCCCAACTTGTCGCACACCATATCGATGTGGCCCTGCAGCATCACAGTCGGGGCATTCTCGGCGCCGGCAGAAGCGGGCTTGCGAATGATGACGTTGTAGACCTCGTCCTGGTACACATCGAGGCCGCGCTCCTTGGCAAACGCAACCAGGAAATCGCTGATGCCCTTCTCGTTGCCAGACCCACGGGGGATCGCGCTGACCTCCTCAAAGAAATGGAACAGCTGGGCGGGCTCGTAGCCGGTGATCTTGTAATCCATGGTGCCTCCTTGGCGCAACTGGTTAGACAGTAAGACATGCGCCTTGTATATTCCCAGACTTTGCGTGCATAAACCAGTCGAAAACGCCGAGCGCCCTTGCATCATCGGCTAACGGTGGGGAGACGCCACTTTATTAAGGTAAAGCAGGTTAGACGGGCCGCGCCGAAGGGACGTTGGACCCTTCAACCAACCTCAACGCTTGATCAACGTTTATGCATACGCCATTGATATGTTTAATGAGATCTACTTTGAACGAAGGGGGCTTTCCAACAGAAAAAGGGCGCTCCTTTGGAACGCCCTCGTGGACACAAGGTTTTGTTACGCCCTACAGCGCGCCGGAACCGGTTTGCATCATGCCGCCGGGGCCCGAGGTCACGCCGCCGCTCACGGGCGCGGCGCTGCC
>CALHWR010000024.1 GCA_938036665.1 uncultured Collinsella sp.
CGATCAGGCCGCAGCGCTGCGCGAGCTTGGCTGGCGCCTGGTCGTGGTGAGCTCGGGCGCTATCGCCTGTGGCTATCCCGTGCTGGGCTTCGACCACAAGCCGGTCGGCGACCTGCCGAGCCTGCAGGCGTGCGCCTCGGCTGGTCAGTGCATCATCTCGTCGGCCTACGACGAGGAGTTCCATGCACGGGATCTGCTCACCTCGCTCGTGCTACTCACGCGCCACGATACGGCCCGCCGCACGTCCTACCTGCACGCACGCGACGCCCTGCTGCGCCTGGTGGAGCTTGGCGTGGTGCCTGTTGTCAACGAGAACGATACCGTTACCGTCGACGAGATCAAGTTTGGCGACAACGACACGCTGGCGGCGCTTGTGAGCTGTCTGGTTTCCGCCGATCTGTGCGTGACGCTCTCGGACATCGATGGCCTCTACACCGCCAATCCGCACGAGGACCCCACGGCCGAGTTCGTCCCGGTTGTGCATAAGATCGATGCCAAGATTATCGCCTCGGCGGGCGATTCTTCCACATCGGTGGGCACGGGCGGTATGATCACCAAGATTCGCGCGAGCCGCATTCTGATGACGGCGGGCATTCAAAGCGTGATTTGCTCGGGCGAGGAGCCCGATGCGCTTGTGCGTCTGGCCCGCGGCGAGAGCGTGGGTACGCTGTTCGATCCGCCAGCTGAGCGCCTGGACATCGCGCCGCGCAAGCTGTGGATCGCGCTGGGTGACAAGGCACATGGCTCGGTGACGGTCGATGATGGTGCTGCGAAGGCGCTGGTAAGCCGTGGCTCTTCCTTGCTTGCGGTGGGTATTCGCGAGGTCGATGGCGTGTTTTCCGAGGGCGATGTGCTCGACGTGTGCGACCCGAGCGGTATGGTCGTCGCCCGCGGTATCGCCGAGGCCGATTCGGACGTGCTGGAGCTTGCCGCCGGCCGCCGTCAGGACCAGATTGCCAGCAACCGCCTGCTGGCAGATCTGGCCGAGAAGCCCGCGATCCATAGGGACAACTTAATCGTATTTGCATAAAGAAGGACAGCGCTGCGGATTGTTTCCCGCAGCGCTGTCTTTTTCGTGCCGGCACTTGGGGACGTTCCTATAATGCCGGCACTTAGGAGCGTCCCCAAGTGCCGACACCGCGTCTGCCTGCGGCGGCCGCGCCCCGCTGCATCGCTCCGCACCCTTGCGGGTTCGAATCCCTCCGCTTGCCCACGAAAAAGCGCTCCA
>CALHWR010000025.1 GCA_938036665.1 uncultured Collinsella sp.
ATGCTCGGGGTCCTTTTTAGTGGGCGCAGTTTGAGGTGGGCCGGCTCCCTAACGAAAATGCACGGAGACGGTCGCGGCAAGAGATGTGGGCTATCGGCTTAGTTGGAGATTCGCGTATGCGGGGTTCTGGCATCGACGGAGAACGTGAAACTCCCCACTGACACGCGGCGGCTGCGGTGCCCGGGCGGATACGCCAGGGATTCCGCTCGCCGTCTGGCACCCCTGCTGCCATTTGGCTTTCACGCTCGCATTCTTTTGGATGTGAGCGTGTTTTTTCACGGCATGCACGGGTCCCCTCGGGTGCACCGTGCATTTTTGGGAGTATTCAGCAGGCCGGGGCGGCTGCATACGCACCGGAAGCGTCTTTTTGGGCCAGCGAGATCCTTCGACAGACTATTTGGGTTGGCGGACGGGGTCCGGCGCGGCGATATCACACGTTTCGCGTCGCGCCGGGCCCCAAAATGACGCCGATTGCGCGGCTTCCCCGATTCGCGGCGTCGCCGACGGGGACCGCGATGCTGAATACTCCGGTTTTTGCACGGTCCAAGCGGGGGTACGTTGGGACGGGAAGGGGTGCCCCCGTCTTTTTATGCATGACGCAAGCGAAATTATGCAAGACAATAGGGCACCATGCACCGGATACCCAGATTGGGGGCGACATGCGCCGCGATACGGGGTCGGGTGCCTCACCGGGAATAGCCACGAGGGTTACAAAACTATAGAGACATCCAAATATCGCCTAAAAACCGTTTATCGGAGAATAAATACCGTTCACCGGTCATAATGATTGTTCTGGCTTTGGGCTTATCTACAATAGGTCCCGTAAAAAGAAATGCGGAAGGTTACCGAGTCCCTCGGACGTGGGCCTAACCAAAGTCTTTGAACGGATGCGTCTCTATGGACGCATTCGCTTGATTTTGGTTGGGCTATATTTATGAAGGGACATGCCACCATGGGTTTCTTTTCTCGCCTGATGGGCGGTTCGGATGAGCAGAAGACTGCATCTTCCGAGTTCGAAATCCTCGCTCCCGTTTCCGGCGAGCTTGTTCATCTGGAAAAAACCAATGACCCCGCTTTTAGCAGCCGTGCCGTGGGCGATGGCGTTGCCGTGGTTCCCCAAGAGGGAACGGTGTGCGCTCCTGTTTCCGGTACCGTCGCGGCGCTGTTCCCGACCGAGCATGCACTGGGCATCATGTCCGACGACAGCTCTGCTCAGGTGATGCTGCATATCGGAATCGACACTGTTAAACTTGAGGGCAAGGGCTTCCATGCGCTTGTTGCCCAGGGTGACCATGTCGACGCGGGCCAGCCCCTCGTTGAGGTCGATTTTGACGCGGTTCGCGCCGCTGGCTTCGACCCCACGGTCTTCGTTATCGTGTGCGAGCGTTCGGAGAACTCGACTCTTCGTGAGCATGCTTCCGGCCCTGTTGCTGTTAAAGAGCCTGTCGTCTGGCTTTCCGAGTAAATTCTTGTGGTGGGTACCGTGGTTATCAAGCGAGTTTTCAACAATAACGTCGCAATGGTCACTTCGGACGATGGCTCCGAGCTCATCGTCATCGGCCGAGGCCTCTGCTTTGGCCGCCATGCCGGCGACGCTATCGACGAGGCGTCGGTCGAAAAGACCTATGCGCTGCAGGAGGGAACTTCTCAGGATTCGCGTACGATTGACCGCTTGGCACATCTTTTGGAGTCCATCCCCACCGTCAACCTCGTGATTTCCGAGGACATCGTTCAGATGCTCCGTCGAGAGCTCAATGTTGATATCAACGACAAGATTCTCATTGCTCTCGCAGACCATATCAGCCTTGCTTTGGAGCGCGAGCGCAAAGGCGTTCCCTGCGAGAACCCGCTGCTGCTCGAGATCCAGCAGTTCTATCGCAAGGAGTACGCGCTTGCGGGCCGTGCGCTGCAGATTATCAAGGAGTATATGGGCATCCAGATGAGCGAAGAAGAGCAGGGTTTTATTACGCTGCATATCGTCAACGCCACCATGCCGCAGCGCTCTGACCGTCTGATTGTTTCGGTCCAGCTTGTTCGCGACGTGCTCGCGATTGTTTCCGAGCACTATGCCACGACCCTTGACGTCACCTCGTTGCCGTACGAGCGTTTCGTTCGCCATCTGCAGTTTTTTGCGCAGCGAGCGCTCGATCCCGCGGCGGGGCAGGTCAATGGCGACGCGCTGTTCCGTATCGATGAAACGGCGTATCCGAGGGCGTTCTCGTGCGCGGAGTCAATTGCCGACCACTTGGCGTCTACCTATAACGTTGTCGTTACCGATGCCGAGAAGAGTTATCTCGCATATCACATTGTTAACCTGCTTGGAGAACCTGGTCTCTAGGCATAACGTGCCCACACATCGATTGATATAAGGCAAGGCTCACGGTCTTGTCTAGGGCACACCTATCTCAATTTGCGGAAAAGGAAGGGGAGTACCGCTATGACCGCAAAAAAGAAGTTCAATTTCAAAGCGCCGTTGGAGGTGTTCGCGAAGTCGATCGTTCAGCCGATGATGTATCTCTCGGTTGCCGGCATCCTGCTCATCGTGGGCATCATTCTGACCAACAAGACCATCTGCGCCGTGGTCCCCGTGCTGGGCTCCGGCCCGTTCCAGCTTGTGGGCGCCGTTGTCTATCAGTCGCTGATGTTTATCATCAACAACCTCTCGATTTTGTTCTGCGTGGGCATCGCCGGCGCCATGGCAAAGAAGAACAAGGGCCATGCTTCGCTGATCGCCCTGATGTCGTTCTTCCTGTTCCTGCAGGCCAATAACATCGTGCTCAACGCCACCGGTTCTCTTGCCGAGGCGAGCGGCATGCTCGGTCTTACCGGAACCGGCCAGAGCACCGTTATGGGCATCCAGGTGCTCGATACCGGCGTGTTTGGCGGCATCATCCTGGGCTGCATCACCGGTGCCGTGTTCAACAAGTACTCGAACAAACAGTTCCCCATTGCCCTTTCGATGTTCTCGGGCGTTCGCTTTCCGTTCCTGATCATGATCATCATCTCCTGGATCATGGGTGCTGGCTTCTGCATCGTTTGGCCTCCGGTTCAGGGTGCCATCTCCTCCGTTGCCGGCATCATTAAGGAGTCGGGCAACATCGGTCTGTTTATCTACGGCATGCTCAACAAGCTGCTCGTTCCCACCGGTCTGCACCACCTCATCTACACCCCGTTCCAGTTCTCCGATGTGGGCGGCACCCTTACGCTGGGCGATCAGGTTATCGCCGGTGCCTATCCTATCCGTGTCGCCGAGATGGCAATGACGGGCCAGCCCTTCTCCGATAGCACCTACTTCAACAGCTACACCTTCAACAACCTGTGGCCCTACATCGGTATCGGTCTCGCCTTTATCTTCACCGCTTACAAGGGGAACAAGGATAAGACCAAGGCCGTTATCATCCCGCTGATCATCACCGCCGTGCTCTCCTGTGTCACCGAGCCCATGGACTTCCTCTTTGTCTTTGCCGCTCCCGTGCTCTTTGTTGTTCACTCGGTTCTTTCCGGTATCTTCCTGGTCCTGCTCAAGGTCCTCTCCGTGCCCGCTTCGACTGCAGGCGGCATCATCAACATCGTGGTTTCCAACCTGGTCCTCGGTGTCGACAAGACCAACTGGCCGGTTATGCTGGTGCTTGGAGTCGTCAACGCCGCTCTGTACTTCTTCCTCTTCACCTTCCTTATTAAGAAGCTCAACCTCCACACGCCTGATCGCGAGGAAGAGTCCGAGCTTGCTGAGTCCGTTGCCGAGGGCGAGGCCGCCGCGTCTGTCGCGGTGAAGCAGGGCGCTGTTGCCGCGGCCCCCGCAGAGGGCGTCGATGCAGGTATTGCCGACCTGGTCGCAGGTCTTGGTGGCAAGGACAACATCGAGGAGCTCGAGAACTGCTTTACGCGTCTCCGCGTGAACGTTAAGAACCCGGACCTCATCGATGAGAACCTCATCAACCATGTGCCCAACAGCGGCATCAACCGTAACGGCAACAATATCCAGATCATCTTTGGCATGAAGGTCGCCGAGATGCGCGACAAGGTCGAAAACGCAATTGAGAAGGAGCAGTAAACAATGATCATTACTCTGTGTGGTGGCGGATCCACCTTTACCCCCGGCATCGTCAAGTCCATCGCCCTGCGCAAGGACGAGCTCGACGTTGACGAGATTCGTCTGTACGACATCAACGAGGAGCGTCAGCGCAAGATCGGCGTGCTCGTGGACTGGATTTTGCACGAGGACCTTGGCCTGGACATCAAGCTTACGGTGACCACCGACAAAAAGACGGCTTTTACCGACGCGAGCTTCGTGTTTGCCCAGATGCGCGTGGGCGGCTACGCCATGCGCGAGCAGGACGAGAAGATTCCGCTGCGCCACGGTTGCGTGGGTCAGGAGACCTGCGGCTGCGGCGGCCTTGCCTACGGCATGCGCACCATCTTCCCCATGGTCGAGCTGATCGATGACGTTGAGAAGTACGCCAAGAAGGACTACTGGATTCTCAACTACTCCAACCCTGCTGCCATCGTGTCCGAGGGCTGCCGCGTGCTGCGTCCCAACGCTCGCATCATCAACATCTGCGACATGCCGATCGCGATCATCGACGTGGTTTGCGCCGCACTCGATATCGACAAGAAGGATGTCGAGTACGATTACTTTGGCCTCAACCACTTTGGTTGGTTCACCTCGATCCGCCACAAGGGCGAGGAGGTGCTCCCGCAGCTGCGCGAGTACATCAAGGAGCATGAGATTCTGCTGCCCGACTCCTACCTCAAGGGCATGGGCTCGCTCATGGCAAAGAAGCCCGAGGAGGCCACTGACGAGCACCCCGAGCAGAACCGCCACACCAAGGGCAGCTGGTACTACGTCTGGAAGGGCGAGTACGAGATCATGGAGTGCTTCCCGGAGTACCTGCCCAACACGTATCTGAACTACTACCTGCAGCAGAAGGAGTTCGTCGAGCATTCCAACCCCGAGCGCACCCGTGCTAACGAGGTTGAGGAGACGCGCGAGAAGAACCTCTTCGACGGCATCGACCACTACGAGAAGACCGGCGAGATCGACGAGAGCACGTTCTATGCGGGCAGCCACGGCGACTGGATTGCCGACCTGGCCATCGCTCTGAAGAACGATACCAAGCAGCGCTTCCTGGTCATTTGCGAGAACAAGGGCGCTATCCCCAACATGCCCTACGACGCCATGGTCGAGCTGCCTGCCTACATTGGCAAGAACGGCCCCGAGGTCATCAGCCGTGACAACATTCCTCTGTTCCAGCAGGGTCTTATGATGCAGCAGCTGAACTCCGAGAAGCTCGTGGTCGAGGCCACGATCGAGGGTTCGTACGAGAAGGCGCTCAAGGCCTTTACGCTCAACAAGACCGTGCCTTCGATGAAGGTCGCCAAGGAAGTTCTCGACGACATGATCGAGGCCAACAAGGGTTACTGGCCCGAGCTTAAGTAAAAGCAACAGGGTCGCTGGCCGCATACCTGGAGCAATGCCCCGTCCACGTGATTGCGTGGGCGGGGCATTGTCATTTGGTAACGCGTTTTATCAAATATGGCATTTATCTGCGGAAATGTTCGTTTTCACCGCTAAGGACGACGTTTCATACCGCCTGCCGAACTGTGTTGTTGCCAAACAACTTATTAGGCCAGTGTGTTGCATGTAGCATTTTCGCCCGGCCTCGCTTCCGGGCTGCCATGTGAGAGGGGATCTTATGGCACGACTGCATGTAATGGAGCGCAGCCACGCCCAGGCCGTTATGGACGACCTGCATGATGCGCTTGGACGTCGTCTGGCGGTGAGCTCGCTTGCCCCGTGCCCCGTCGAGTTTACGGCGGCGCTCGTCAACCTGTGCTCCACCCAGAGCTGCGGCAAGTGCACGCCCTGTCGTGTGGGTCTGAGCGCGCTGAGCGACCTGCTCGCCGACGTGCTTGAGGGCCGAGCCGATGAGTCCACGCTCAATCTGATCGAGCGTACGGCCCGCACCATCTACCTTTCGAGCGATTGCGCCATCGGCTACGAGGCTGGTGCCATGGCGCTCACCGCCATTCGCGGCTTCCGCGACGATTTTGAACACCACATTCGCGAGCACTCCTGCGGCTTTGACCGTGAGGCGCGCGTTCCGTGCGTATCGGGCTGCCCGGCGCACGTCGACATTCCCGGATACATCTCGCTGGTCGAGGCCGGCCGTTATGCCGACGCCGTCAAAGTCATCCGCAAAAACAACCCGCTGCCGCTCGTCTGCGGCCTGGTATGCGAGCACCCCTGCGAGATGCACTGCCGTCGCGGCATGGTCGACGACCCCATGAACATCCTCGCCCTCAAGCGTTTTGCCGTCGAGCATAGTGACCTCAACGACCACAAGCCGCATGTAGTGGACGACACCGGTAAGCGCGTCGCCGTGATCGGCGGCGGCCCGGCCGGCCTTTCCTGTGCCTACTACCTGGCCGTGATGGGTCATAAGGTGACCATCTTTGAGCAGCGCCACCACATGGGCGGCATGCTGCGCTACGGCATTCCCAGCTACCGTCTGCCGCGCGAGCGCCTGCAGGCCGAGATCGACTGGATCTTGAGCGCCGGCATCGACGTTGAGCTCGATCACTCCGTCAACGGCGAGGAACTTGCCCGCCTGCGCGACGAGTTCGATGCCGTCTACCTGGCCATTGGCGCCCACAGCGATAAGAAGCTCGGCCTTCCGGGCGAGGAAGCGCTCGGCGTGGAGTCGGCCGTCAAGATGCTGCGCGCCATCGGCGACGACGGGCTGCCCGACCTGAGCGGCCAGCGCGTGTGCGTCATCGGCGGCGGCAACGTGGCCATGGACGTGGCGCGCTCCGCCGTGCGCTGCGGTGCCGAAAAGGTGAGCATCGTCTACCGCCGTCGCATCTGCGACATGACGGCCCAGGACGCCGAGATCGCCG
>CALHWR010000026.1 GCA_938036665.1 uncultured Collinsella sp.
ACTCCTCACCTGGATCCCAGACGTCGGTGGGAAGGGCATCGTGGGGGCCTTCTTCGAAGGTACCGTAGCTGCGCTCGATGATGCCTTCGCAGGGTTCGACGGCTGCGTCCGGGCCGAGGAGTTCGGTTGCGACGAGACTTGCCGTGTCCATGGCTCGGCCTAAGGGTGATGAGACCACTTTGTCGGGGACGACGCCGTGAGCCTTGAGCCATGTGGCTGCTGTCTGTGCCTGTTGACGACCCAAATTGGTGAGCGGTGAATCGCAGCGGCCCTGGACGAGCTTTTTGACGTTGAATTCCGTCTGACCGTGGCGGAGTAGATATAGACGCTTCATGCTCTCCCCTTCTGTATAACTTGCTTTGCCGGCACAGCCCTACTCGTGGGTATGGCCTACGTAGTCTTCGTCGATCGTGATCTTGGTAATCGACTTGGGATATTCCGATTCGACCCGTTTCGCCAGCGCGCGCTTTAGGTCCTCGGCGCTCATCTGCAGATCCGAGGGTCGCACGCAGTCAAAGATCACGTTGGTGTGCGTAGGACCCGGCACGCAGCGCAGATCGTGAATTGTAAGACGGCTATCGATCTGTTGAGCCATGGCGTTGATGCGCAAACGCATGCTTGCCAGCTTGGGGTCATCGGTCACGATGGGATCGTAATGGAGCGTGACAATCATGCCGTCTTCGTTCCTAAACGCCTGCTCAATATTGTCGAGCGTGTCATGGCTTTCCAGAGGGCTGGCCTCGGCTGCCATCTCGGCGTGAGCGCTTGCGAACTTCCTGCCCGGGCCGTAATCGTGAACCATCAGATCGTGAACGCCCAAAACGCCGGGATAGCTCATGATCTTGTCTCGAATGTGCTTGACCAGCTTAGGATCGGGCGTCTGGCCCAAAAGCGGGCTCACCGTATCCTGGATGAGTTCAAAACCGCTCCAGCCAATATAGGCACCAACGGCAAGGCCGACCCAAGCGTCAAGGTTGATGCCCGTCACCTGCGAAACAATTGCGCACGCCAGTACGGCGCCCGTGGCAAGAACATCGTTCTTGGAATCCTGCGCGGTCGCATGCAGCGTCTCGGACTCAATGCGATCGCCGAGCTTTTGGTTGAGGGCCGCCATCCACAGCTTTACGACCATCGACAGCACCAGAACCGCCACCAAGGCAAGCGAAAACTCGACAGGCTCCGGGTTGATAATTCGCTCAACCGAGGACTTCACCAGCTCAACGCCAATCAGCAGCACGAGTGCCGCCACGACCAGACCCGAGAGATGCTCGTAGCGACCGTGGCCGTAAGGATGCTCGGGGTCGGCCGGCTTGCTCGCCAGCTTAAAGCCCAGCACGCTCACGATATTCGAGCTGGCATCGGACAGGTTGTTCATGGCATCCGCCACAATCGAAACCGATCCCGAAACCACACCAATGGCACCCTTTGCAGCGCAAAGCGCAACATTGGCGACAATACACACCATGCCCGCTAACGTGCCCACACGCGCACGATCGCCCTGCGCGCGCCTAACAATCCACTCGACCATCTACATCCGCCCCCACGGTACTGCCAATATATCTATTGCTCAAACGGATTGTAGTGTAGCCACTTTGTCCTCCAGATACAAAAAGGCCGCGACCCACACGAGCCGCGCGGCCTTGGAGCATGACAAAGGAATCGTCCTTTTGTCGCACAGGTTTATGCGCTTACTTCAGCAGCGCTCGCCACTGTTTCGGGCGAATCGGCTTCGTCTTCTGCCGCCCGTCCCTTTGCCGGCACCATGCCAAAGCAGTAGCTCAGCGCCGCAGACACCGCAAATGCCACACCGCCGGCAACGCAGCACCACAGCAGGTTCGAAAAACCGCCCGTGGCAAAGCCAATAACCATGAGGACATTCGTCATGCCGATGGTATAGGCCGTAACGTGGCCCACGGCTGCAACAAGGCCTCCGACGGCGCCGCCAATGGCCATGCACGTCAGGCACCTGCCATATTTAAAGCCGCAACCGTACAGCGCCGGCTCGCTTACGCCGCCAAGAACACCCGAGATTGAATAGCCCAGCATGAGCGCCTTCTCGTCCTTATCCGCAACGCGGAGCGACGCGCCAAAGGGCATACCCCAAACGGCGAACGTTGCCATCGTCGCGGCGATCAGGATGCACGAATCCGTTCCCACACTCATAAACTGCGCATAGGCGAGCGATAGGACAACGTTGCTGACACCCGCGATCTTAAGAAACTCCCAGCCCGCGGCAAGCCCCATGAGCGTGAGCAGCGACACGATGCCACCGGAATTGCCAAGCATAAACATAAGCTGTCCCAACAGCATGCCCAGATAGCTGCCCGCCGGCGCCGTAACACACAGCGACGCCGGAACCATAACGAGCATGGTTGCAAACGGTACAAAAGAAAACGCCACAGCCTGAGGGATAGTGCGCTTAAAGAAACGCTCCACCTGCCATAGCACGGGCACCGAGATGAGAACCGGAATAACAGTCGTTGTGTAATCGTTGACCGGCGCGGGAAGCAGACCATACACGAAAGCCATCGCTGCCCCCGTCGTCGATGCGGCATCGACGAGCTTAAGCAGATCGGGCGCAATCAATACGCCGCCCAGCATCATGCCCAGCTGCTCCGAGCAACCGAGCTGGCGGGCAGCGGCCCAACCAAGATAGATGGGCAAAAAGTAATAGCCAGCGTTATACAGCCAGCTGTAAAACAGGCGATAGATTTCGGAATCGGCAGGCCATAGACCAAGCATGCCTTCGCCCATAATGACGGCAACGGTGCGGAACAGCGCCGCGCAGACAATAAACGGCAACGCCGACATCATGCTTTTGGACAGATAGTCCACCACGGCCATGGCGTTTGATGAAACCGTCGTTGTAAACGAGGTGTTAGAAACTTGTGACATGGAACGCCTTTCCCAATGTGACATGCGGACTGTCCCTTTGTCACATCGTGCGGTACTGACCGATTGCGCGGTACTTTTCGTAGCGGAGGTTTGTGAGGGTCGCGTCGTCGAGCTGCCCAAGCGTATCGAAGGCATCAAATGCCGAGGACATGACGACACCGGCGATCTCCTCATGCGACAGGCCCCTATCGTCAACAATGCCGTCGATGATGCCGAGCGCCAACAGATCGGGGGCCGTGAGCTTAAGCGCCTCAGCGGCCTCATTCGCGCGCTCGGTATCCTTCCACAGGATCGACGCACAGGCCTCGGGGCTCACGACCGAATAGGCCGAGCTCGAGAGCATCAGGATGCGGTCGGCCACGGACAGCGCCAGCGCGCCACCAGAGCCACCCTCGCCTGTCACAACCGAGACAATCGGCGTCTTAAGGCCGCTCATCTCCATGAGATTCTGGGCAATCGCCTCGCCCTGGCCGCGCTCCTCGGCACCGATGCCGCAAAACGCGCCCGAAGTATCAACCAGGCACAGAACCGGACGGCCAAATTTCTCGGCCTGGCGCATCAGACGACGCGCTTTGCGGTAACCCTCGGGATGCGCCATACCAAAGTTGCGGCACATACGCTCTTTGGTCGTGGTGCCGCGCTCGATGGCGATGACCGTCACGGGGCGTCCGTCTTTCCAGCCAATGCCAGCCACCACGGCGGCGTCGTCGCCAAAGTAACGGTCGCCGTGCAGCTCCACAAATCCATCCAGGCCCAGCGAGATCATCTCACCCGCCGTGGCGCGATCTGCCGAGCGGGTCTGCTTGACAATCTCGAGCGCGGTTTTTGGTGCCGTCGAGCGCTTAAACAAGTGTCCCAGCTTTTTGCCGCGGCGACCCGCATGCACGATCTCATGCGGTGCCCCCAGGCCGGGCGCGTGCCCTTCGTGCAGCGCCAGCAGCTCGCCTACCGTGAGCGCAATCTCGCCACGCGGAACAACGGCATCGCAAAAGCCGTGCTCCAGCAAAAACTCGGAGCGCTGGAATCCCTTGGGCAGGCGCTTGTGCATGTTCTGCTCGATCACGCGCGGGCCGGCAAATGCCGTCAGGGCATCGGGCTCGGCCAGGATAATGTCGCCCTCCATGGCGAAGCTCGCGGTTACGCCTCCGGTCGTAGGATCGGTGAGCACCGTGATATACAGACCGCCCGCCTCGCTGTGGCGCCTAACCGCCGCAGAAATCTTGGCCATCTGCATAAGCGATGTCACGCCCTCTTGCATGCGCGCACCGCCCGAAACGGTAAAGCCGACAACTGGCAATCCCAGCTCGGTCGCACGCTCAAATGTGCGACAGATCTTCTCGCCCACCACGGAGCCCATCGAGCCCATCATAAAGTTGGCATCCATAAAGAAGAGTGCCGTATCGCAACCGCGGATTTTGCCCCTGCCGCACACAACGGCATCTCGCTCGACCGAACGCTCGCCCGCGCTCTTAAGCTTGTCGGCATAGCCGGGAAACGAGAGGAAGTCCTCCGACGCCAGACTGGCATCCCATTCCTCAAACGTGCCCTCGTCAACCGTCATGCGCATGCGCGCGCGACCGCTCGCGCGAAAGTGTTTGCCGCAACGAGGGCAGACCTCGAGGTTGTCGTGCAGGCGTGCCTCATCGATCACACGGCGGCACTCTGGGCACTTGATAAACACGTGGCGCGCGGGAAACTCGGCGCACGACTCGGTCATCGGCCCCTCGAGGACGTTGACCGTCTTCGCTTTTCTATTCATCAGCATAGAGATGCCCCATCAGATCGGTGTGGTACATGCCCGACAAGAACTCGTCGTTTGCCAGCACGTCGAGCTGAAGCTCGCTGTTTTCGCTCACGCCCTCAATCACGAGCTCGCCCAGGGCCGAGCGCATCTTGCGAATGGCGCCGTCACGCGTGGGCGCACACACGATGAGCTTGCCGAGCATAGAGTCGTAGTACGGCGGAACTTTCGCTCCGGTAAACATGGCGGAATCCCAGCGCACGCGCGGACCACCCGGCACACGCAACGCGGTGACCGTTCCACATGACGGTAGAAAGTCCGGCGTTTCGGCATTGATGCGGCACTCCATGGCGTGGTTGCGGACCGGTACGTCCTCCTGCTCAAAGGGCAGAGGCTGGCCGGCAGCCACGCGCAGCTGCCACTTAACCAGGTCGGTATCGGTCACAAACTCCGTAACCGGATGCTCCACCTGCAAGCGCGTGTTCATTTCCATAAAGTAGAAATTGCCGTCATCTGAGTACAAAAACTCGATGGTGCCAGCGCCCTCATAGCCAACGGCACGAGCCAGGTCGCGCGCGGCCTTGTGCATGCGCGCGCGAATATCATCGCGTCCGTCGAGGCACGGCGCGGGGCTCTCCTCGATCAGCTTTTGGTTGCGGCGCTGCACCGAGCACTCGCGCTCGCCGAGCGAAAACACATGGCCCTGCTTATCGGCCATAATCTGTACCTCAACGTGATGCGCCGGCGCAACGAGCTTCTCCATGTAGCACTCGCCGTCGCCAAAAACGGCCTCACCCTCGGCACGCGCCTCGATGAACGCCTTTGCCGCATCTTCCACGCGCTCGACCTTGCGAATACCGCGACCGCCGCCGCCCGCGCGCGCCTTGATGAGCACGGGGCAGCCGATGCGCTCGGCCTCGGCCGTTGCTTCCTCGGGGCTTTTGAGCAAATCGCAGCCCGGCACGATGGGCACGCCCGCAGCAGCGGCCGTTCGGCGTGCGGCGTCCTTGTCGCCCATGCTGTCGATCACCTCGGCCGAAGGACCGACAAACGCCAGACCGAACTTGTCGCAGTCGCGCACGAAGCTCGCCTTCTCGGAAAAGAAGCCATAGCCGGGATGAATTGCCTTAGCTCCCGACTTTACGGCACAGGTGAGCACGGCATCGTCGTTGAGGTAGCTCTCGGCAAGACGCGGGCCGCCGATGCAATACGCCTCGTCGGCAAGCTGCACGTGTAGCGCGTCCGCATCGGCCGTGGAATAAACGGCGACGGTCTTGATGCCCATATCGCGGCACGCGCGGATAACACGGACCGCGACTTCGCCGCGGTTGGCGATGAGCACTTTGTCGAACATGAAGCCTTCCTTAACTTTCGTGCACGAGCGCAAAAGACATATCGGCGCGGCAGCAAACCTCACCGTTGACGCTCGCGGTACCCGTCGCAAAGCGGAACGGCCCGCGCGCACGCGTGATGGAGCACACCAGATCCACCGTGTCGCCCGGGCGCACCGGACGCTTAAAGCGCACCTTGTCCAGACTCGTGTAGAACGGCGTCGCGCCGCGCGCCTCCTCATCGCCCATCAGCAGCACGCAGCAGTTCTGGGCGAGCATCTCGCACTGAATCACGCCGGGGACGACCGGGTTTCCCGGAAAATGCCCCTGCAAAAAGTACTCGTCGCCTGTAATCGTGATCTTGCCGTGGGCCTTGTCGCCCACCAGCTCGGCTTCGTCGAGCAAAAGCATCGGCTCGCGATGCGGTAACAGCTTCTTGAGCTCTTCTTTGTTCATGGATATCACCTATCCGATCCTCATGAGGCAGCTGCCAAACTCCACGAGGTCGCCGTCGGCCACGCAGATCTCGAGCACCTCACCGTCTGCCTCGGCCGTCACCTCGTTGAGAACCTTCATGGCCTCGATGATGCAGAGGGTCTCGCCGGCCTTGACCTTGGAGCCCACGCGCACAAATGGCTCGTCGCCCGGCGCAGGGGCAGCATAGAAGACGCCCACCATGGGAGCAGTCACCTCGGTGCCCTTGGGCTCCGGCGCGGCGGCAGGTGTCTGCGTGGCGGGTTCCGGTGCGGCAGGCGCGACTGTGGGAGCTGCAACTTGAGCGGCCATGGCGCTCGGCATAGGCATGGGCACGGCAACCGGCTGCGCCACACTCGCGCGCTCGAGTTCGACCGCGGTGCCATCGGGCTCCTCAACGCGTACGCGCGTGAGGCCGCGGTCCTCCATCACATCGGCTATCTCGGCAAGTCTTTTGGAATCCATGCTCTAGCTCCTCGTATATCTACGCAGCGCGATGGCGGCGTTGTGCCCGCCAAAGCCCAGGTTGGTCGAAAGCGCCCAGGTAAGGTCGGCGCGAACCGCGCGATTGGGCGTGTAATCAAGATCGCAGGCGGGATCGGGCGTGTGGTAGTTAATGGTCGGCGGCACCACGCCCTGCTCGAGTGCCATGGCGCAGGCCATGACCTCAATGGCCCCCGTGGCACCGATCATGTGCCCGGTCATCGACTTGGTCGACGAGACATGTGCGGCGCGCGCTGCGTCCTCGCCGAGCGCTCGCTTAATGCCCGCCGTCTCGGACGAATCATTAAGCTTGGTCGAGGTGCCGTGGGCATTGATGTAGAGGCCCTCGGAAGGCTTGACGTCGCCCTCGGCCACCGCCAGCGATATCGCGCGGGCAATGCCGGCAGCCTCGGGATCGGGACTCGTGATGTGATAAGCATCATCGGTGTTGCCGTAGCCCACGACCTCGGCATAAATGTGCGCACCGCGTGCCTGCGCATGTTCCATGCTCTCGAGTACCAGCACGCAAGCGCCCTCGCCCATCACAAAGCCGTCGCGGTCTGCATCGAACGGGCGGCAAGCCGTCGCAGGATCGGGGTTGGTGGTCAATGCGCGGCAGGACGTAAAGCCTGCAACGGCATCGGGGATAATGGCCGCCTCGGCGCCGCCCGCGAGGATCGCGTCGGCATAGCCGTGCTTGATGGCGCGGAACGCCTCGCCCACCGCATGGGCCGAGGTCGCGCAAGCAGTCACGACTGGCAGGGTCGGTCCCTTTGCCTTGTGGCGGATCGCGATATTGCCCGAAGCCATGTTGGGGATCATCATCGCAATCATATAGGGCGATGCGCGGCGAGGTCCACGATCGGCGATCGTGTGGACGTTGTCGACGAGCGTCGTCATGCCGCCCACGCCCGAGCCCACGTAGACGCCCAGACGCTCACGATCGATGGCGCCTTCGACATCAAAGCCCGCATCGTGCATTGCCTCGTCCGAAGCCGCCATCGCAAACTGAACGCAGGGGTCGAGATGCTTGGCGTCACGCTTGCCAAAGTACTCGTTGCCGTCAAAGCCCTTGACTTCGGCCGCCACCTTGACGGTAAACGCATCGGTATCGAAGTGCGTGATCGGGCCGATGCCACAGGTCCCGGCGCACATGGCCGCCCAGGTGGCAAGCGCGGTGTTGCCGAGCGGCGATACGGCACCGATGCCGGTGATTGCAACTCTCTGTTCCATCATGGTCTCCTCATCCAAGCCGTTCTTCGGCCCTGGTTTCTACATCGCCATTCCGCCGTCGACGCGCACGACCTCGCCCGTAATGTAAGCAGCCGCATCGCTCGCTAAAAAGCGCACCACGCCGGCCACTTCCTCGGGACGTGCCATGCGCTTAAGGGGAATCTGTTCCTCGGTTGCCGTACGCACCTTCTCCGAGAGCTTTGCCGTCATATCGGTCTCGACAAACCCGGGGGCGACCGCGTTCGCTCGTACGCCACGAGGCGCAAGCTCGCGCGCCACCGCCTTGGTAAGCCCTATCACGCCCGCCTTGGAAGCAGCGTAGTTGGCTTGCCCGGCATTGCCCATCAGGCCCACGACCGAGCTCATGTTGACGACGCAACCGCCGCGCTGGCGCATAAAGGTCTTGGTGAGCGCGCGCGTCATATTGAATGTTCCCTTGAGATTGACATCGAGCACGCGATCGAATGCGTCATCGCCCATGCGCATGAGCAGGCCATCGCGGGTGATGCCGGCGTTGTTGACGAGCGCCCAAATGGAACCAAAGTCGTTGAGGACCGCTTCCACGCACGCGTTGACGGCAGCGGGATCGGCCACGTCGCATTGATATGCGCGTGCTGTGGCGCCAACCGCCTCACAGGCTTCGCACGTCTCGCACGCCGCATCGACGCTGCCGGCATAGACGACGGCGATATCAAAGCCGTCCTCCGCCAGACCGACAGCGCAGGCGCGGCCGATACCCCGCGAGCCGCCCGTGACCAGTGCCACACGACGTGAGTCGTTGCGCTCGAGCGCGCCGTTGTTCAAGTTGCCCATGTCATTCCTTTCGGGTTACAGCCCTGTGGACTATGCGAGCTCGTCGGCAATAGCTGCGACCTGCTCGGCCGTTTCGCACGAATACACGCGAACGTCGCTCAGCGTACGCTTGGCCAGGCCCGACAGCGTTTTGCCAGGGCCGACCTCAATAAACGTGTCGATGCCCTGATTCTGCAGAGCATGCAGCGTGTCGACCCAACGAACGGCATGACTCACCTGATTGGCCAAGACATCCGATGCCGCTCGCGGGTCCGCCGGATAGGGCGCCGCCGTCATGTTTGCCATGACCGGAATCAGCAGCGGTGACGGCGCGTGGCCGGCTTGGATATACGTCGCCAGCCCCTCAGTCGCCTCGGCCATATAGGGGCTATGAAATGCGCCCGACACCGCGACTTTCATAGCGCGGCCGCCAGCCTCTTTTACTAGGACGTCGAGCTCCTGCAGCGCATCGGGCGCTCCGGCAACAACCGTCTGCTGCGGACTGTTGTAGTTGACCGGCCAGCAGTCCTCGCCGGCCTGTTTTGCCAGGTTCTCGACTTGCGCCGCATCGAGCTTGATGACGGCGCGCATGCCGCCCGGATGGCGCTCGGCAGCCGCGGCCATCAGCGCCGCGCGCTCGCACACGAGCTCAAAGCCCGCTCGCGTATCGAACGCCCCCGCAAAGGTGAGCGCGGCGACCTCGCCAAGCGAAAAACCCGCACAGGCGGCAGGTACCACGCCGCGCTCACGCAGGGCGGCAGCCGCTGCCAGATCGTGAACGAACACGCACGGCTGCGTGTTCTCGGTCTGCGAGAGTTCCTCCTTGGAGGCGCTTCGGCACTGCTCACTGGTCCCCGGGCGCACCTCGTCGGCAATGGCGAACACCTCGGCGGCCGCCGGCGATGCCTCGATCAGGTCGACGCCCATCGCGGGGTGCTGGGCGCCCTGCCCGGCAAACAGAAACGCTACGCCACCCATGCGCACGCACCCTTCAGGACGCGCTCGGCACCATCGACCAGATCGTCAACGATTTCTCGTGCGCTCTGGCGCTCGCTAACCATGCCGGCAATCTGTCCACACAAAAACGAGCCCTCTTCGTAATTGCCGTCCTTGGCGGCCTTGCGAAGGGCGCCCGTGCCCATGGCCCCGAGCTCCTCGACGCTTACGCCCGCCGCCTCGCTCTTGGCGTAGGCGTTGGTGAAGGGGCTCTTGAGGGCACGCACCGGGTGTCCCGTCGAGCGGCCGGTCGCACGCGTCGAGGTGTCGTTGGCCTTCAGGACCATCTCCTTGTACTGCTCCGATACGGTGCACTCATCTGCGATCAGAAAGCGCGTACCCACCTGCACGCCGGCGGCGCCCAGCATAAAGGCGGCCGCCACGCCGCGGCCATCGGCGATACCGCCAGCCGCAACCACGGGAATATCGACCGCATCGACAACCTGTGGCACCAGTGCCATCGTCGAGGTCTCGCCAATATGGCCGCCTGATTCGGTACCCTCGGCAACCACGGCAGTGGCTCCACGACGCGCCACGAGACGCGCCAGCGCCACCGAAGCAACGACCGGGATGACCTTGATGCCCGCCTCGTTCCACGCCTTCATGTACTTGGTGGGATTGCCGGCACCCGTCACGACGACCGGTACCCGCTCGTCAATCACGACCCGCGCGACCTCGTCGGCAAACGGGCTCATGAGCATGACGTTGACGCCAAAGGGCTTATCCGTCCTGGCGCGCAGCTCATGAATCTGGTCGCGCAGCCAGTTGGCGTCGGCGTTCATGGCCGCGATAATCCCTAAGCCGCCCGCCTCGGACACTGCGGACGCCAGCGAGGCGTCGGCGATCCAGGCCATACCGCCCTGGAACACGGGCTTTTCGATGCCGAGCAGATCGCAGAGAGGAGTCTTGAGCATCTCTACTTCTCCAATGCCGCCTCGACCGTATCGGCGAACTCGCCGACCGTCTTGGGGTTCTCCTCGGTATCGAGCTGGATGCCAAACTCGTCCTCAACGGCGACGAGGATCTCGACGGTGCCCAGACTGTCGAGACCAATCTCCTCGAGCGTGGACTCGGGCTTCATCTCGACATCGTCAAGACCGGCGGTCTCGCGGATAACATCGCAAACGCGCTCGAAGGTCTTCTGATCTGCCATGGTAGTTCTCCTTTGTTTGTGCCCTAGGGGCGTTTTTATTTCCTATGTGCGACTACTTCCAACGAAGTAGATAGCCACCTATATCCAGACCGGCGCCAAATCCAACGAGGGTGATGGTGTCGCTCGTGTGAAGTGCACCGGCGTTTGCCAGCCGGTCGAGGGCAAGCGGAATGCATGCGCTCGAAATGTTGCCGGTCTCGCGCAGCGTTCGAACCACGCGCTTGTCTGGCACACCGAGGCGCTTGACCGCCTGACTCAGGATTCGTTCGTTAGCCTGATGGAATACAAAATGGTCGATGTCCTCGACCGAAATGCCCGCATCGCTCGCAAGCTTATGGACCGTGTCGCAAATCGCGTTGACGCCGAACTTGAACACGCGGCGGCCATTCATGGACAGCACGCTCTCGCTATCTGCGGAGGCCTTAAACGGCGAGGTGCCGACCAGACCGGGAACGCACAACGTCTCGACGTCGGGCGCCGTCGAAAGCTCAACGGCAAGGGGGCTGTCTCCCCCAGCCTCAATCACCGCGGCGCCTGCCCCATCGCCAAAGAGCACACAGGTGGCGCGGTCGGTCCAGTCGAGCGCGCGCGTCATCTGCTCGGCGGCAACGACAAGCACATGCTTGGCTCGTCCTCGGGCGATATAGCCCTCGGCAACATCGAGCGCAAATACGAAGCCGGCGCAGGCAGCCGAGACATCGAAGGCAGGGCACGTCGCGCCCAGTCGCTCAGCAACGGCACACGCCTCGGCGGGAACAAGGTGGTCACCCGTCGTCGTCGAGCAGACGATCAGATCCAACTGGCTCGCGTCGATTCCGGACACCTGAAGTGCCCGCTCGCTCGCCGCTACGGCAAGGTCGTCAAGTGACTCGGTGGTGCAGACGTGGCGACTCTTAATACCTGTGCGGGTAAAAATCCACTCATCCGAGGTATCGAGGAACTCGGACAGCTCGTCATTGGAAACACTGCGCTTAGGAAGCGCCGAGCCTGTTCCAAGAATCGTGAAACCCATCACTAACCTCCTTTGAGTTGTTGACGTGTTTACATCGACCAAGAGAGGATAGCGCATTTCAGTCGTTGTTAACGTGTTAACATTAAATTGTCCAAATGCGACAAAGGCTTCACATTGTGTCTCTCTCGACACCATTGCGTTATTCACTTATTCATTAAGGAGGTAGCAGCCGTTATGGATGCCAAATTAACGATAGTCGACGTAACCGGATCGACCAACGATGACCTGCTCGAAGCAGGAAAACAGGGAGCGCCGCACGGCACAGGACTTGCCGCCCGGGCTCAGACAGCAGGACGCGGCCGGCGCGGCCACAAGTGGGATTCAACCGCCGGCAACCTATTGCTTTCGATTGTCCTGCGTCCATGCGTTAATCCTGCGAAGTACTCTGGTCTTGCTGCCGTCAGCGGCCTAGCGGTGCTCGAGGCGCTCGAAAAACAGGGTCTTGCAAACGAGATTGGCCTCAAATGGCCCAACGACCTGGTCGCGCGTGGACGCAAACTCGGCGGCATTCTGGTCGAGGCCGCACGCGATAACGAAGGCAAACCTTTCGCCGTCTGTGGCATTGGTGTCAATGTGAACTATGCGCCCCAAGAGGTGCCCGATGGCGGCCTGCCGGCAATCGGTCTCTCGGACCTTAACGAGAACGTTCCAGCTGTCGACATGCTCCTCGATGAGGTCTATCACGCAGTTATAGACGCTATAGATGCCTGGGCAGAACGTCTCAACGCCATGGAAGAAAACACCGGACCGCTCGCGCCCGTCCACGGCGAATATGTCGCTCACCTCAATTGGATTAGGAAGCACGTTATCGCCCGCTCACCCGCTGGAGACGAGCTGGCACGCGGCATCTTTAAAACCGTCGATGCCTTTGGTCGCGCGTGCATCGAAACAGAAGACGGCTTGCGATCCTTCCATTTTGAGGAGGCGTCATTGCGCCCCTTGAGTGAGTAGGTCGCCACAGCCAGCCGTTCGGCAGCCTTACCCGGCGATCCAAACCCATCATG
>CALHWR010000027.1 GCA_938036665.1 uncultured Collinsella sp.
TCGTCGTCTGGTCGACTACAAGAACCTTGCTGAGCAGTGCCCCATCGGCCCGCGCGACTTGGTGGTCGTGGCAACAGCAGGCCACAAGTCCGATATCGATGTGGTGATTCAGGCCATGCGCGCCAAGCCTGCCTATCTGGGTTGCTTGGGTTCGCGCCGCAAGACGGCCTTTGTGCGGGCCCGCTTGGAGCAGGAGGGCTTTGCGCAGGACCAGATCGACGAGCTGCACCTGCCGATCGGTGTCGCCATCGAAGCCGAGGACCCCGAGGAGATCGCCATCTCCATAGCCGCCGAAATGATCCACCTGCGCCGCACCAAGCTCGTCCCCCGCAAGCGCTAATCGCATCCCCACCAATAAGTTGCGGTGAAATACGGATTGTTTAAGCCTGTTAGGCCGCCCAACAGTCCCTATTTCACCGCAACTGCTTTTTGGGACCCATTTGTGCGGGGGAGTTGTGGAGTTGTGCAGGCAGACGAGGTTTTTCTGGAAATACGCTCCCGATGCGCGTATAGTACCGATTGTTTTGTCGGCTCCTGCTGCGTCGAGTCCAAACCGCGAAATGCCATGAGCGGCACGGATGCAGCCAGGAGGCACGAGGACAACCCATCGTGGCCACGCCCCGTGCTTAAAACCCCAAGAAGGAGTGAACAATGGCAGAAGAGAAGTATGTGCCGCGTCTGAAGACCAAGTACAACAACGAGGTCAAGCAGCAGCTTCAGGACAAGTTCCAGTACGAGAACGTCATGATGATCCCCAAGTTTGAGAAGATCGTCGTGAACATGGGTGTCGGCGAGGCCGCTACTGATTCCAAGGCCATCGACGGTGCCGTGCGCGACCTGCGCGCCATCACCGGCCAGCAGCCGATGATCACCCGCGCCCGCAAGTCCATCGCTACCTTCCGCCTGCGCGCTGGTATGCCGATCGGCTGCAAGGTTACCCTGCGTGGCGACCGTATGTGGGAGTTCTTCGATCGTCTGACCTCCGTCGCGATCCCCCGTATCCGCGACTTCCGCGGCATCTCCGCCAAGAGCTTCGACGGCCGTGGTAACTTCTCCATGGGCGTCACCGAGCAGCTCATCTTCCCCGAGATCGACTTCGACTCCGTCGATCACCAGCGTGGTATGGACATCACTTTCGTGACCACCGCCAACACCGATGAGGAGGCCAAGGCCCTTCTGGACGCCTTCGGTTTCCCGTTCAAGAAATAGGTTCACCTGCCCTATAAGCGCCGTTCCCACAAGGGGGCGGCGCTTGGGGCGAACAATACTCTATGTGAGGAGGATATAAGTGGCTAAGACATCGATGATCGTCAAGTGCAATCGCAAGCAGAAGTTCTCTACTCGTGAGTACACGCGCTGCCAGCGCTGCGGCCGTCCGCACTCTGTGTACCGCAAGTTCGGCCTGTGCCGTGTCTGCTTCCGCGAGCTTGCACTCAAGGGCGAGCTTCCCGGCGTTAAGAAGGCCAGCTGGTAAGTCACTACCAGCGTTTCAAGCATCAGTTTGGAACAGGGAAAACGCGCTAAAAAGGCTTTGCCGTTAAGGGCGGCGAAGAACCAAGAGCACGTGTTCATCAAGAACGAAGGAGAATCTGTATGAACCTTACAGACCCGATCGCAGATATGCTTACGCGCATCCGTAACGCTAACTCTGTGAACAAGGCCACGGTCTCCATGCCGAGCAGCAAGAAGCTCGTCGAGATCGCTCGTGTTCTGCACGAGGAGGGCTACATCGAGGGCTACGATGTCGAGGACACCGTTCCCCAGAAGACTCTGCACATCACGCTTAAGTATGGTCCCAAGAAGGCTAAGGTCATCAACGGCATCCGCCGCATTTCCAAGCCGGGCCTGCGTAAGTACACCGGCGTTGCCGACATGCCCCGCGTCCGCGGTGGCCTTGGTACCGCCATTATTTCCACCAGCCATGGCGTCATGACCGACCGCGATGCTCGCAAGCACAACGTCGGCGGCGAGATCATCGCTTACGTCTGGTAATTCGCTCGGTAGGTAGAAGGAAAGGAGATCACCGTGTCTCGTATCGGTAATAAGCCTGTCCAGATTCCCGCCGGAGTCGAAGTGGCAGTCAACGGCAACAACGTTGTCGTCAAGGGCCCCAAGGGCCAGCTCGAGCTCGATGTCTTTGAGAAGCTCGCTATCAACGTCGAGGACAACGTCCTCACCGTTTCCCGTCCCGACGACGAGCGTGAGACCCGTGCCCGCCACGGCCTCACCCGCGCCCTCATCCACAACATGGTTGTCGGCGTTTCCGAGGGCTTCGAGAAGAAGCTCGAGCTCGCCGGCGTCGGTTACCGCGTGCAGCAGAAGGGCAAGAACCTCGAGTTCTCCCTGGGCTTCTCGCACCCCGTGATCGTCGAGGCTCCCGAGGGCATCACCTTCGAGGTTCCCGACAACACCCACGTGAACGTCAAGGGTATCAACAAGCAGCAGGTCGGTCAGATCGCCGCTGAGATTCGCGGCCATCGTCCTCCCGAGCCTTACAAGGGCAAGGGTATCCACTACGTTGGCGAGCACATCCGCCGCAAGCTGGGTAAGGCCGCCAAGTAGTCGTAACCGACTCACTCGCATAAGACCAGCACCCCGTCAGGTGCTGGCAAGATCAACCTTTTTAGGAGTTTACGTATGAACAAGCATAAGGCGAAGCTGGAAGGCCTCAAGCGTCGTCAGCGTCGTGTTCGCGGCAAGGTCTCGGGTACCGCCGAGCGTCCGCGTCTTCGCGTGACCCGTACTAACGCCAACATCTATGCCCAGATCATCGACGACAGCAAGGGCTCCAGCCTGACGCTCGTCTCTGCCTCGACCCTCGAGGCCGAGTTCAAGGGCACCCACACCTCGAACAAGGAGGCTGCGGAGAAGGTCGGTCAGCTCGTTGGCAAGCGCGCCATCGAGGCCGGCATCACCAAGGTCGCCTTCGATCGTGGTGGCCGTATCTACCATGGCCGCGTCAAGGCCCTCGCCGACGGTGCTCGTGCCGCCGGTCTCGAGTTCTAGGAGGTATGTAGCACATGGCTCGTAATCAGAAGCAGCAGCGCGAGGCCTCCGAGTTCGAGGAGCGCGTCGTTTACATCAACCGCGTGTCGAAGACCGTCAAGGGTGGTCGTCGCATGAGCCTCGTCGCTCTCGTCGTCGTTGGCGACGGCAAGGGCAACGTCGGCGTTGGCATGGGCAAGTCCGCTGAGGTGCCCCTGGCCATCTCCAAGGCGTCTCTCGATGCCAAGAAGAACATGTTCCACGTGCCGGTGACCGAGCAGGGCACCATCCCGCACGAGGTTCTCGGCCACTTTGGTGCCGGCCGCATCATCATCAAGCCCGCTGTCGAGGGTACCGGCGTTATCGCCGGCGGCGCTGTGCGTCCCCTCTTTGAGCTTGCTGGCATCAAGAACGTCCTGTCCAAGTCCCTCGGTACCGACAACGGCCTCAACATCATCAAGGCTGCCGTCGAGGGCCTCAAGGAGCTCTCCAGCCCTGAGGACGTCGCGGCTCGCCGTGGCCTGACGGTCTCCGAGATGTTCGTCGGTAAGGAGAACTAAGCATGGCTGACACCATCAAGATCAAGCAGGTCCGCAGCACCAACGGTTGCAAGCAGGACCAGGTCCGTACTGTCCGTGCCCTCGGTCTCCACAGGATCCGCGAGGTTCGCGAGATTGCTGACAACGAGTCCGTCCGCGGCATGATCTTCAAGGTCAAGCACCTTGTCGAGATTGTAGAGGAGTAGCAAATGCAGCTTCACGATCTTACTCCCGCGCCCGGTTCCACCAAGAACCGCAAGCGCGTCGGCCGTGGCAATTCTTCGGGTCACGGCACCACTTCTGGCCGCGGTCAGAAGGGCCAGGGCTCTCGCTCTGGTGGCACCAAGGGTGCCGGCTTCGAGGGTGGCCAGACTCCGCTGGCTATGCGCCTGCCCAAGCTTCCGGGCTTCCGCAATCCCCGTCGTATCGAGTACACCGCTGTTAACGTTGAGCGTCTCGAGCGTAAGTTCGAGGATGGCGCTGTGATCGACGGTGCCGCTCTTAAGGCCGCTCGCATCACCAAGAGCGAGTTCGAGCCCGTCAAGGTGCTCGGCAATGGTGAGCTCACCAAGAAGTTCACGGTCAAGGTCGACAAGGTCAGCGCTTCTGCGCAGGCCAAGATCGAGGCCGCCGGCGGAAAGGTCGAGCTGCCGTGCTAAATGGTCTTAAGAATGCTTTCCGCATCAAAGAATTGCGCGAAAAGATTCTTTTTACCATAGCTATGCTCGTCGTGTACCGCATTGGTGCGCACGTTCCTGTGCCCGGCATTCCCTTCCAGGGGATGCTGGGCCTTTTCTCGACCGATAACAATTCGGTCGCCGCAGGTGCTATGGCCCTCCTGAATCTTTTCTCTGGCGGCGCGTTGAGCTATGTGTCGGTGTTTTCGCTGGGCATCATGCCTTACATCACCAGCTCGATCATCCTCCAGATGCTCCAGGCCGTTGTGCCTTCCCTGCATGAGCTTGCCCGCGAGGGCGAGGTCGGTCAGACCAAGATTACGCAGTATTCGCGTTATCTCACCCTGGCTCTGGCAATCCTCAACTCCGTGGGTTACCTCTTCCTCTTTAAGAGCTTCGGCATCAGCTTCAATGGCGCCGGCGCTCCCGAGATCATCTTCGACCTCATGATCGTCGGCACGCTCACCGCGGGCGCCATGCTGATCATGTGGATTGGTGAGCTCATCACCCAGCGCGGTATCGGCAATGGCATGTCGCTGATCATCTTTGCGAACATCATGGCCGGTCTGCCGCAGGCGATCTTCTCCAGCACCGAGGGCAATGCCGGTGGCATCATCACCATGGTGATCATCTGCGCCATCATCTTGCTGGTTATCCCGCTGATTGTTTTCCTTGAGCGCGGCCAGCGCCGCATCCCGGTCTCCTACGCCAAACGCGTCGTTGGCCGTCGCATGATGGGTGGCCAGACCACCTACCTGCCCATTAAGGTCAACACCGCGGGTGTCGTGCCGATCATCTTCGCTTCGGCGCTGCTGTACTTCCCGGCTCAGATTGCCGTGTTCTTCCCCGGCATCGGCTGGATTCAGGCAGTTGCCTCCGCGCTTTCGACCGGTTGGCTCAACTGGGTGCTTAACGTTGTCCTCATCGTGTTCTTCGCGTACTTCTACACCTCCATGGTGTTCAACCCCGATGACACGGCCGACAACCTTAAGAAGCAGGGCGGCTTTATTCCGGGCGTGCGTCCGGGTAGGGCTACCGCGGCCTACATCAAGAACGCGCTCAACAAGATCACGCTTCCCAGCGCTGTCTTTTTGGCGCTCATCGCCATCGTGCCTTCGATCATCTTCTCCTTCACTGGTAACCATCTGATCCAGGCATTTGGTGGCACGTCCATCCTCATCATGGTCGGCGTCGTGCTCGACACGGTCGATAAGCTCGAAGGCCAGATCAAGATGTATGATTACGATGGATTCTTTAAATAGGCTAGAGGAGGATTGCTCATGAACCTCGTATTGCTCGGAGCTCCGGGTGCCGGTAAGGGTACCGTCGCACAGGAGCTCGTCGCCGAGTTTGGCGTCGCCCACATTTCCACGGGCGACCTGCTGCGTGCTGCCGTCAAGGGCGGCACCGAGCTTGGTATTCAGGCTAAGAAGTACATGGACGCTGGCGAGCTCGTTCCCGACCAGCTCGTGATCGACCTTGTCAAGGAGCGCCTTGCCGCCGATGACGCCCAGCAGGGCTTCATTCTCGACGGCTTCCCGCGCAACACCGCCCAGGCTGTGACGCTCGATTCCGAGCTCTCCGCCATGGGTCGCGAGATCGATTGCGCCCTTCTGGTCGATGTGGCCCCCGAGGTCATTATCGATCGTCTGTCTTCGCGTCGCACCTGCCGCGCCTGCGGTTACACCGGCACTGCTGCCGATGCTACCTGTCCCAAGTGCGGTGGCGAGATGTATCAGCGCGACGACGACAAGCCCGAGACCATCAAGAACCGTCTCGACGTCTACGAGAAGTCCACGAGCCCGCTCGTCGACTACTATCGTGGCCAGGGTCTGCTCAAGTCGGTCAACGGTGACCAGGCTCGCGAGACCGTGTACGGGGATGTCAAAGAGGCTCTCGGTCTATGATCAAGATTAAGTCTGCAACGCAAATCGAGCAGATGAAGAAGGCAGGAGCGCTATCTAAGATGGCGCTCCGCCACGTTGGAGCCATGGTGCGCCCTGGTGTTTCGACCTTTGAGCTCGATCAGCTCGCGGAGCAGATTATCCGTATGCATGGCGGCACCCCGGCCTTTAAGGGTTACGGCGGGTTTCCCGGTACCATTTGCGCATCGATTAACGATGCCGTGGTCCACGGCATTCCCAACCCCGACATGATCCTGCGCGATGGCGATATCATTTCCATCGATACGGGAGCCGTTGTCGACGGTTGGGTCGGCGATAATGCTTGGACGTTTTTTGTCGGCACACCCACGCCCGAGGCCAAGGCCCTGTGCGAGGTTACGCGCGATTGCCTTAAGGCTGCCATCGAGCAGGCTGTTCCCGGTAACCATATCGGGGACGTCGGTTATGCCGTTCAGTCCCTCGCTGAGTCTCACGGTTACGGCGTGCTTCGCGACTATGTGGGCCATGGCATTGGCCGCGTGATGCACGAGGACCCCAACGTTCCTAACTATGGAAAGAAGGGGAGGGGCGTTCGCCTCCAGGCTGGCATGGTCATTGCCATCGAGCCGATGGTTACGATGGGTTCCAACCATGTGAGCACGGGCTCCGACGGTTGGATTGTTACGACCAACGACCACCTGCCCGCCGCGCACTACGAGAACACCGTCGCCATTACCAATGACGGTCCGGTGATTCTCACCACCGACGCGCAAGGTGCTTGGTGTTCGCTCCAAGGCGGAGAAATGTAACAAGTTTCATTTAGTTGTGGAGCCATTACGAAGTTATTACGATGCGTGCATACGTGTTGTAGAATACTCAATCGCTGTCGTTTTCTAGAGAAAGATGATTGCTTGTGAAGAAGGAAGACGCAATTGAGCTCGAGGGTACGGTAAAGGAACCGCTGCCCAACGCCATGTTTAAGGTCGAGCTCGAGAACGGTCATTCGGTTCTATGCAACATTTCTGGCAAGATCCGAATGAATTACATCCGTATTCTCCCCGGTGACAGGGTTGTCGTGGAGCTTTCCCCGTACGACCTGACCCGCGGCCGCATCACCTATCGCTACAAATAGCGGCACGCATACACGCACTCCATTTCCGGCTGCAGGCTTAGCTCAACCTACGGTCGGATTGTGTGTGAAGACCAGCCATAGTTTTAAACGCCTGCGGCTGGGCGAGTAGATAGTAGGGAAGTAGTTTGAGCGCTACCGAAAGGAAGAACGATGAAGGTACGTCCTTCGGTCAAGAAGATGTGCGATAAGTGCAAAATCATTAGGCGCCATGGCAAGGTCCTCGTCATTTGCGAGAACCCCCGTCATAAGCAGCGTCAGGGTTAAGAGAGGAGACTACGTTGGCCCGTATTAATGGTGTCGACCTCCCGCGTGAGAAGCGCGTTGAGATCGGTCTGACCTACATTTACGGCATCGGCCGCACCACTGCGACGAAGATCTGCGTCGAGTGCAACGTTAACGTGGATACGCGCGTTAAGGACCTCACCGAGGATGAGGTTAACGCCATCCGTGATTATATCGATAAGAACCAGATCATGGTTGAGGGCGACCTCCGCCGTGAGCGCAACCAGAACGTCAAGCGCCTTATGGACATCGGCTGCAACCGCGGCCTTCGTCACCGCAAGGGCCTCCCGGTCCGCGGCCAGCGCACCCACACTAACGCTCGTACCCGCAAGGGCCCGAAGCGTCAGATCGGTGCTAAGAAGAAGAAATAAGGAGCGCTAGATAGATGGCTACTGCTAAGAAGAACGTTCGCGCTGCCCGTCTGAAGCGCGCGGACCGTAAGAACATTTCCGTGGGCCAGGCTCACATTCGTTCTACGTTCAACAACACGATCGTTTCGATCACCGATCCCCAGGGCAACGTCATTTCCTGGAAGTCGGCTGGCCAGGTGGGCTTCAAGGGCTCCCGTAAGTCCACGCCGTTCGCTGCCCAGATGGCTGCCGAGGCTGCTGCCAAGCAGGCCATGGAGCACGGTATGAAGAAGGTTTCCGTCTTCGTCAAGGGCCCCGGCTCCGGTCGTGAGACCGCCATTCGCTCCCTCCAGGCTGCTGGCCTCGAGGTCTCGAGCATCCAGGACAAGACCCCCATTCCGCACAACGGCTGCCGCCCCAAGAAGCGTCGCCGCGTGTAACTGAAAGGATCGTATCAATATGGCAATCGACAGGACTCCTGTTCTTAAGCGCTGCCGTCAGCTCGGGATCGATCCCGCTGAGCTCGGTTACAGCAGCAAGAAGGAATCTATCCGTCAGCCCAAGCGCCGTCGCAAGGAATCTGAGTACGGCATGCAGCTGCGCGAGAAGCAGAAGGTCAAGTTCATCTATGGCGTTCTGGAGAAGCAGTTCCACGGCTACTTCAACAAGGCCCGTAAGATGAACGGCGTCACCGGTGAGAACCTCATGATCATCCTTGAGTCTCGCCTTGACAACGTCGTCTTCCGTCTTGGCTTCGCCCGCACCCGCAAAGAGGCTCGTCAGTCCGTCCGTCACGGTCACTTCACCGTGAACGGCAAGCGCGTGGATATTCCGTCCTACCGCGTCAAGGCCGGCGACGTCGTCGCTGTCGGCGAGAAGTTCCGTGACCTCCTCCCCATCAAGGAGGCTCTGATTTCCTCCGAGCGCTTTGAGGTCCCTGGCTGGCTCGAGGTCGATATCGAGAAGCTGTCTGGTAACGTGCTCGCTCTGCCGACGCGTGAGCAGATCAGCGGTGATATCAACGAGCAGCTCATCGTCGAGCTCTACTCTAAGTAGTCCATCCGGGCTGCTGAGGCTGGAGGTAATACATGTCAGAATTCATTAGGCCTCAGGTTCAGGTCGAAGAGATCAACGAGACGTCTGCTCGTGTCTCCGTCGAGCCGCTCGAGCGTGGCTACGGCGATACGCTGGGTAACTCCCTTCGTCGCGTACTTCTGTCCTCGCTCGAGGGTGCCGCCGTCGAGGCTATTCAGATCGATGGTGCACAGCACGAGTTCATGACCATCCCTAACATGGTCGAGGATGTCACCGACATCGTCCTGAATGTCAAGGGTCTTGTCTTCAGGGCTCTCGGCACGACCGACGAGGCGACCGCCACCATTTCTGTTGACGGCCCCTGCGAGGTCACCGGTGCGGACTTCTTTATTCCGTCCGAGTTTGAGCTGGTCAACCCCGAGCAGCACATCGCTACGCTTACCGAGGGTGGCCATCTCACCATGAGCATGCGCATCGGCTATGGCCGCGGCTATGTCTCTGGCGAGGCTAACAAGCGCGACAACGATCCCATCGGTGTGATCCACGTCGACTCGCTGTACTCGCCGGTGTCCCGTTGCGCCAAGCTCGTTGAGGCTTGCCGTGTCGGTCAGCACACCGACTACGACCGCCTTGTCCTCGAGATCGAGACCAACGGCTCCATCGCTCCGCGCGACGCCGTGGTCCAGGCTGCCAATATCATCAACCAGCATATGGCTGCCTTTATGAACCTTGCCGAGACCCCCGAGGTCGAGGAGGAGGCTTCGATTTTCGCTCCCGAGGTCACCAACGACAACGCCGAGCTGGACAAGCAGATCGAGGATCTGGACCTTTCCGTCCGTTCCTACAACTGCCTTAAGCGCGCCAGCATTCACTCGGTCCGTCAGCTCGTTGAGTTCTCGGAGAACGATCTGCTTAACATCCGTAACTTCGGTGTTAAGTCGATCGAGGAAGTGAAGGACAAGCTTGAGTCCATGGGCCTGAGCCTGAAGGCTTAATGCTTCGCATATTTGAGGAGAAACTAGACCATGCGTCACAACGTTAAGAAGGGCCTGAAGCTCGGCACCGATGCGAGCCACACCAAGGCCATGAAGAAGAGCCTGGCCAAGGCCCTCTTCGAGAACGACCGCATCAAGACCACCGAGACCCGCGCTAAGGCGCTGCGTTCGGTCGTCGACCCGATCATCACCTGGGCCAAGAAGGGCGACCTGCACTCTCGTCGTCTGGCCATCGCCAAGCTCGGCGATAAGCAGCTCGTTGCCGAGATCTTCGACAAGGCTGCCCAGGGCATGTGGCAGGACCGCAACGGCGGTTACACCCGCATCATGAAGCTCGGCAACCGTAAGGGCGACAACGCTCCTATCGTTATCATGGAGCTCGTCACCGAGCCTTGCACGCCTAAGGCCAAGAAGGCTGCTCCGGCCCCCAAGAAGGCCGCTGCTCCCAAGAAGGTCGAGGCCGTCGAGGAGGCTCCTGCTGAGGAGACCGCTGAGTAGACAATCCGTCTGCATAGGCTATATTCGAGGGGTACGTTCGCGTACCCCTCTTTTTTTGTCGCGATACCGTTGATTGTTTGTTGGGAGCGCCCATGACCGCGCCGTCTGATTTCAATTCGATTCCTGAGCTCGATGCCACGCTTGTATTCTGTGTTGCCTATGATGGCTCGTCCTATAGCGGATTTGCCGAGCAGCCGGGCCAGACGACCGTTGCGGGCGAGTTGCGCCGCGCTATCGAGACGCTGCTGCGCCGCCCGATCGATCTGACGTGTGCGGGTCGTACCGATGCCGGCGTGCATGCGGTGGCCCAGTACATTAGCGTGCCCGTAACGGACGCTGAGCTTGCTCTGACGCGCCGTAGGTGGCTGAGGGCTATGGATGCCCTCCTGCCCAAAGATATCGCCATAAACGAGGTCTACAAGGCCCGTAGGGGCTTTTCTGCCCGCTTTGACGCGCGGTCCCGTACGTATACGTACCGTATTGCCGATCGCGATGCGCGCCCCGTGCTCTCGCGCGGTGCGGTGTGGTGGCATCGCTATCCCCTCGACGTCGATGCGATGGCGGCCGCCTGCCCTGCGCTTTTGGGCGAGCAGGACTTTAAGAGCTTTTGCAAGGTTGCCTCTGCTGTGGGCAAGCCCACGCACCGCTGCGTGATGCGTGCGGAGTTTGGCCACGAGGTCGCTTTTGGCGAGGATATCCTGACCTTCACTATCGAGGGCAATGCGTTTTTGCACTCGATGGTGCGTACCATTGTAGGAACGCTCGTGGAGATTGGCATGCATCGTCGCGATCCCCAGTGGATGCGCGAGGTTATTGACGCCCGTGACCGAACCGCTGCGGGTCCCACGGCGCCTGCCTGCGGCCTTACGTTTATGGGTGTGGATTACGGCCCCGACGAGCTTGTCGTTCTCGACTAGGGGAGTGCTCGGCGCGTCTGTGCCTTGCACATACTATGTGTGAGCTGCGCGTGTGCAACATCTGTTCTTGGCGTGCAACATGTTAGGCGGCTCGTTGCTTTTATAGCTCGGGTGTACCATGAACGACAGTTTGATTTGGTGCTATCGAGAGGATGGAAAACTTGGTTCGACGTTGTTCGCATCCGCGACTTTCGGTGATCCTTGTGGTAGAAGGTTCGCCCAGCTATGCGATGCGTGCGCTCGAGAGTATCCAGAACCAAGACCTCTATGATTTGCAGATTGTCGTTGTCTGCCGCGATGCTGTGCCCGGTGTGCGCCATTCGCTTCAAGTTGCTGCCGACAGGGACATCCATATTGATTTGATTGACGTCGAGGACGCGAAGCGCGGCGCTTGTCTTCGTGCCGGTTTTGATGCCTCGCGCGGCTCTCAAATCATCGCCATGAACGCCGATGAGTGGTTTGCTCCGCAGGCCCTTTCCAAGATGGTCGATATCGCGTGCGATACTGCGGCAGACATTGTGCTCCCCTCGGTGTCGCTCGATCGATACGATGCGCATCGCGAGCGTCATTCGCGCGTCTTGGATGCTGCCTCTATTGCCATAGAAGACGAGTCTTCTATGGTGACTGGGCTGCCCCAGTTGATTTTAGGCGGCTTGGTTGCTCAAGTCTCTGGCGTGATGTACAGCCGTCCACTGTTTGAGGCATGTCTTTTGTGCGATAAGACGTTTCGCACGGTTGGGTTTATGGCGTGCGCGCTCTCGCAGGCACAGCGCGTCTCCGGATGCGGCGACGCTTGTTTCCACGCGGCGGCGCCTAAGCTTACAGATGCCTTTGATCCCACCATGTATGCCAAGGTATCCGATGACGCCCGGGCGCTCGACGAGCTTGCGGACTCACTCTCGGAAGCAGATAGCGGTGGTCGGCTCAAGCTGGCAAGCCAAAAGTTCTACTTTGCCGGACTAGTCGCCTGCATCGAGAATTTGTGTCTGAGCCCGCATGGAGTGTCGTCAATCGAGCGTTCCGCCCGCATGCGTGATATGCTCGAGGCGCCTCGAACCCGTCAGATGGTCGCCGCGCTCAAGGATAACCATCGGGGACTCGGTCTGTTGTTTGGGCCGATCGCCAGCGCCAAGCCCGCGCGCTGCGTGATGTGTACGCATCTGGCAGCTTTTCTTAACCGGACGGGCGCAAAAACCGCCTAAACGGCTCATTACGAAACAAACTTGCATAGAATTGTTTCGAAATGCGTTCTTATACACAAAAGCCTTCAAATAGCGTTAAACTATTCAATCACTGATTGATTGTCTCCGCCATCTTTTGGAGAGAGGGTTTGTATGGCTAAAAAACGCAATGGGCGCCAGGATGCCATTAGAGATATTGTGCGCAATAAGGATGTCCGCACGCAGCGCGTGCTGGTCGATGAGCTCCGTGCTATGGGCTTTGATTGCACGCAGGCGACTGTCTCTCGCGATATTGCCGATATGGGGCTGCGTAAGCTCCCTGAGGGCATCTATGTTCTGGCAGAGGACCTGCACCTGCAGCGTATGGTTTCCGAGCTCGTAACGGGCGTTCTGCGTACCGATAATCTGGTTATGATTAAGGCTCAGCCTGGCACGGCTTCCGGCATCGCCGCCGCCGTTGATGCGGCAGAGTTGCCCGATGTGCTTGGCTCGCTTGCCGGCAACGATACGATTTTGGTTATTGCCCAGACGGCCGAGGACGGCGAGCGCCTCGAGGCGCTGATCAATAAGCTGAGCAATTCTCGCAAGTAGGTGTGCGGGCCGTGCGCTCGGCATTGCGTGCGCTGACATAGTGGCTTGTAAGGGGCATCGAC
>CALHWR010000028.1 GCA_938036665.1 uncultured Collinsella sp.
TCCGCCTGCGAGGATTTAATATACGGGATAATCCACCCAAATGCAAGAACTTTTTTTGAAAAGTTTTGCGACACCCTCGCGAACCTCGCGAAGACATCAGCCACCACGGAAAGCGCAGGCAAACGCAAACTCGCCGCAAGAGGCCCCTACAACTCAGCGAGCATGATCCAGGCAGAACTGTCCTGCGCGAGCTTGCCGTCTGCAAGCGGTGATGAGGTGAGCAGGACCCTGCCCGCCGGCAGCTCCACGGGTGCTGCACCGAAGTTCGTCACACACGCCCAGCCGTTGTCACGGCGATAGGCGATGACGCCGCCCTCAGCGCCCTCGGCACCATCCGCAAGGCCGGTGCGCCCGTCAAGATCGAGCCACTTAAGATCGTTGGCGCGCCCGCGCAGCTTGCGCCGCAGCCAGAGGGCGTCACGATAGAGCGCAAGCATCGATGTCGGGTCCGCTTCTTCCCTATCGGCAGCGTAATCGGAAAACCATGCAGGCTGCGGCAGATGGGGCGCCGCATCGGCGTCCGCCGGTGAAAACCCAAACGATCCGCCCTGCACGGGATCGTCCGCTGCCACCCACGGCAGGGGCACACGGCAGCCGTCGCGCCCCTTCTCGCGCTTCGGTCCGTGCGTATTGGTCGCAGTAGGATCTTCGAGTGCGGCCCACGGGATATCGGCCACCTCAAAAAGGCCGAGCTCCTCACCCTGATACACGTATGCCGAGCCCGGAAGCGCCAGCTCAAGCAAAAGGGCCGCCCGCGCGCGGCGCTCACCGAGTTCACGGCCCTCGTCATAAGACGACCCGTCGCGTAAGAGCCAGTCGAGCGCAATCTGATGGTAGCGCGTCGCCTTGATTTGCGGCAGGGCATAGCGTGTCGCCACGCGCGGCACGTCGTGGTTGGAGAGTACCCAGGTCGAGGCAGAATTGGATTCGATAGCCGCCTTCAAGCCCTTCTCGATTGCAGCGTGCATGTCATCATAGGTCCAAGTGGCCTTGGCGAACTCAAAGTTGAATGTCTGGCCAAGCTCGCTGGGGCGTGCGTAGAGATACTGGCGCTCGGGCAGAACCCACGCCTCGGCAACGGCGCTGCGCGGCGGATCATAACGGTCGAACACGCGGCGCCACTCGCGATAGATCTCATGGACCTCGTTGCGGTCCCACAGCGGATGGGTGCCGTCCTCAACCATGTCATCGCCCTCGGCGAGATGCCACCGGTCGAGGTCATCGCGGTCGAGATCCTTGGCGAGACCGTGCGCCACATCAATGCGAAAGCCATCGACGCCTCGATCGCTCCAAAACGCCAGGACGTCACAAAAGAACGCGTGAACCTCGGGGCACGACCAGTCAAAGTCCGGCTGCTCGGGCGTAAACATGTGCAGATACCACTGACCGTCCGCGACGCGCGTCCAGGCGGGGCCGCCAAAGTTGGCATTCCAATTGGTGGGAGGCAGTTCGCCGTGCTCGCCGCGACCATCGCGGAAGATATAACGGGCGCGCTCGGGCGATCCGGGGCCGGCGGCAAGAGCGGCTTTGAACCAGGGGTGCTGGTTGGACGAATGGTTGGGCACGATGTCGACGATGACCTTGATGCCGTGCGCGTGAGCCGCAGCGATCATGTCATCGAAGTCGTCAAGCGAGCCGAGACGTGGGTCGACATCGCAGTAGTCCGCCACATCATAGCCGCCATCGACAAGAGGCGATGGGTAAAACGGGCTCAGCCAGATGGCCTCGATACCCAGCCGCTCAAGATAGTCCATCTGCTGGGTAATGCCCGCGATATCGCCCAGACCCGAACCAGTCGAATCCTTAAACGAGCGCGGGTAGATCTGATAGATCGCGGCATCGGACATCCATGAGCGCGAAGAGGACTTTTCTGTAGCCATGGGATGAATCTCCCTTGCAACGAGGTTTTGTGAGATGCCCACGATGATACGCCCAAAGCTGACATTCACGGCAATCAACGCCGCAGCCACGCCCCAAACGCTCGCCCCCTCTCGGGCTCGAGCCTCCTGGGACGAATCGATCGATTAGTGAAAAGAACGGAAGACTTACTCCCCCGGCCACGACAGCGAGCGGGCTCCGGGTGCCCCAGGTTGCCGCGAAAGAGGAGGGAAGCGTACTTTATGTACGCGACCGACGATTGAGGGGCAAGATGGGGT
>CALHWR010000029.1 GCA_938036665.1 uncultured Collinsella sp.
GGGTAGCGCTTGTACGAGCTGGCGCGCGTGCGCAGATAGAAGCCGCGCTGTTCTGCCGCCAAGGCCGTGGCATCGGTCTTGCCCACGCTCGAGATGAGCAGCGGCACACACAGTGGCAACATGAGCTTAAGCTTCTTGATAGGGTTCTTGGTGTCGTACTCGACGCCGCGCGTGGTCTGCGCTTCCATGATGGCGTTCATCTCCTGACCAAACACCGGCACAAAGCGCAGTGCCGTGGTAAAGGTGAAGGCATAGCGATACGGTACGTGCAGCACCTCGACGCAGGCGTTGGCAAGGTCGTTGAGCTTGGTCACCATGAGCATGAGGATGAGCGGTAACGCCACACCCAGCAGGCGCAGACAGGCCTTCGATCCTGTGATGAGGCCCGTGTCGGTGATAAAGCCCCACACAACGTTGCCATCGCGCATAAAGGCCAGCTGGAGCACCAGCATGATAAGCGCGAGCGGAATCAGCAACTTGAGCAGCGAGAACAGACGGTCGACGACACCGGCATAGGCGCCCAGCGCAAGGGTGAGCACCAAAAAGCCCAGCAGCGCCACGTAGGTGTCGGACAAGAAGATGCCGACGATGATGGCGGCGGCGAGGCCCAGTTTGACGACGGGGTTCAGGCGATGCAGCAGCGTATCGCCCGGCATGTAGTCGATGACGTTAACCACGGCGGACCATCTCCTTGGTAATGCGAACGACATCGCTGACCTCGCTCACCTGCGCAAAAGCGGGCGAGACGGAAGATGCCAGACGGCGCGAGAGTTCAATAACCTGGGGAGGCTCCACGTAGGCACGCCGCATGAGATCGATGTTCGAGAATAGCTCGTGCGTGCGGCCGCGGTCGAGGATGCGACCGTCGGCCATTACTACGATACGCTCGGCAAAGTCGGAAACAACTTCCATATCGTGGCAGACCATGATAACGGCGCAGCCGCGCTCGGCCATGGTGCGCACCGTTTCCATGACGGTCATGCACTCGCGGTAATCAAGGCCGCTCGTGGGCTCGTCGAGCACGACGATCTTGGGCTCAACAACTACGACGGAGGCAAGCGCCACCATTTGTCGCTGGCCGCGCGAAAGCGAGAAAGGTGCCTCATCGGCAGGCAGGCCAAAGCGGTCGATAACGAGTCGAGCGCGACGCAGAGCCTCGGCACGGTCGATGCCGGCAAGCTCCAGGCCAAAAGCGACCTCGTCGAGTACGGTATCCTTGCAGATCTGGCGGTCGGGGTTTTGGAAGAGGGTTGCGACTTCGCGGGCGATGCGGCTCGTGGGAACGGCTGCGGTGTCCAGCCCCGTAACGCGCACGCTGCCTGAGGCGGGCTTAAGCAGGCCTGTGAGCAGCTTGGTGAGCGTGGTCTTGCCGGCACCGTTTTGGCCGACGATGCCCACGAGCTCGCCGGGATAGAGGGTTAGGTTGAGGTCGTGGACGGCGGCGCCGCCATTGGGATAGGCAAACTCAACATGATCGAAGGTGAGCACGGGCTCGGCGTCCTTGGCGTGCGGGCGCAACGACGGTGCGTGCGGTGAGCCGGCGGGTGCCTGAATGTCGCTGCTTGCGTGTGCGGGGTCGACGATGCCCGAAATCAGGCGCTCGGCCTCATCGACATCCAAGCAAGGGGTACCGCTTACCAGGCCATCGGCCTGGAGGCTATTGAAGATACGCGTGACGCGAGGGCAGTCGACGCCGATGGCACGGAGCTCGTCGGTATGCGCGAAGACCTCGTGTGGCTCGCCCTGCAGCGCGATTTCGCCCTGGTTGAGCACGAGCACGCGGTTGCAGTACTCCGAGAGCAGGGCGACCTTTTGCTCAACGACGACGATGGTGATTCCAAGTGCGCGGTTTGCCTCACGTAGCGTCTCGAAGACCAACGTGGAGCTGGCGGGGTCGAGTGCCGCGGTGGGCTCGTCGAGAACCAAGACGCGCGGACGCATAGCGAGGATGGCAGCGATGGCTACCTTTTGCTTCTGTCCGCCCGAGAGGGTGGCGATCTCGCGGTCGCGCAGGTCGCTGATGCCGACGGTCTCGAGGGTTTCGGTGACGCGCTGCTCAATCTGGTCGTGCGGCACGCCAAAGTTCTCGAGGCCAAAGAGCATCTCATCCTCAACCACGGAGGCGACCATCTGCGTGTCGATGTCTTGCAGCACACTGCCGACGATTTGCGACACGTCGGTGAGCGAGACTTCGCAGGCGTCGTGACCGTCAACCATGACGGACCCAAAGAACGTGCCGGTGTAGTGGTGGGGCACGGCGCCCGACAGGCAGGCGGCAAGCGTGGACTTGCCGGCGCCCGACGAGCCGATGATGGACACGAACTCGCCGCGTGCCACCTCCATCGACACGCCGTCGAGCGCCCGAGGGCCCGATGATGCCGATGAAATCTCCCTTGTTCACGCTGAGCGAGATGTGGCTAAGCGCCTGCTCGGTCTGCGTGCCATAGGAGAACGAGACATCGTCGACGTTGATGATCGTTTCCATGGATACCTTTCATAGTCATTGGGGACGTTCTTTAATGACTAGTCGTTTAAGAACGTTCCCAAGAGCTAGTTGTTTGGGACAGTCTTTACCGATGGGGCACTGTGGGTTAGTTGAGCTTCAGGGCCTTCTGGATGGGCAGGTAGAGGGCGCCGACCAGAATGGCGTTAAAGACGGCGGTCATGGCGACGACGGGCAACATGGCGGCGGCGAGCTCGCCGACCACGCCGAGCATGGCCATCTTGATGACCATGAAGATGGCGCCGGAGACAAAGGTGGTCAGGAAGGTTGCGACGATGGCGATGGCGGGCTTGACCTGACCGTTCTTGCCGGCGGCGTTGACGATGCCGGCCATGAGCATGGCGGCGATGCCCTCGGCGGCAAAATCGACGAACGGCGAAGTGGTGGTGATCTGGATCACAGCAGCCGAGATGAGGCCAATGACGAGCGCCTGACCGATGTTAGGGCGAACGACCAGGATGGTGAGGCAGAAGGCCGAGATGATGAACTCGGGGCTGATCATGCCGCCCGAGATGCCCGAGATTGCCTTGCCGACGGTAAAGTTGAGGATGAAGCCGGCGGCGAGCAGGATGGCGAGCAGGACGAGGGCGCGGACATCGAGTTTGCCGCGATCGGCGGTCTGGTAAAATACTGGATGACCTTCAATGAGATCAACAT
>CALHWR010000030.1 GCA_938036665.1 uncultured Collinsella sp.
AGTTCCGCACGCAAAGAAGGCCACTTAATGTGGCCTTCGTCTTGCGCAGGACTGTTCGAAATTTTGAGGAAGCACCCCGCCGCTCCGGGGGCCTTCCCCGCCCGTGAGTCTACGCGAGCGCCTTTCTCAGCAACTCGTTGAAGAGCTTCGGGTTGCCCTTGCCGCGGCTCGCCTTCATGTACTGGCCCACCAAAAAGCCGATGACCTTCTGGTTACCGTCACGATACTGTTGCGCTTGATCGGCACAGTTTGCCAGCACCTCGTCCACAATCGGCTGCAGCGCGCCGGCATCGCTCACCTGACGCATACCACGCTCGTCGACGATCTTGTTGGGGTCGTCACCGGTCTGGGCCATGGCCTCAAAGACCTCGTGCGCCTGGTTGGAGCTGATGGCATCGGTCGCCAGCAGCTTGGCAAGGGCTGCCACCTGAGCCGGCGCGATGCCGGACTCGGCCAGCGACACGCCCGCGCCCTTAAGGTAGGCGATCATCTCGTTGACCAGCAAGTTTGCGACCGTCTGGGCCTCCTTACCGGCCATACCGGCAGCGGCAGCCTCAAAGAACTCGGCAAACTCCGGGTCGCCGGCAATCTGCTCGGCGTCGGCCGCCTTAATGCCAAAGTCGGCCTCAAAACGGGCGCGCTTGGCATCGGGCAGCTCGGGGATCTCGCCACGGCAGCGGTCGATGAACTCGTCGTCCAGATCGAACGGCGCCAGGTCGGGGTCGGGGAACAGGCGATAGTCGTCGGCCGTCTCCTTCACACGCATGACCACGGTGCGCTTGCGACTGGGCTCCCAGTGGCGGGTCTCCTGATAGATGATGCCGCCCTCCTCAAGCACCTCGGCCTGGCGGCAGATCTCGTAGGCAAGGCCGTCGTGCAGGCTCTTAAACGAGTTGAGGTTCTTGAGCTCGGTCTTGGTGCCCAGCTTGGTCTCGCCGCGGCGGCGCAGCGACACGTTGCCGTCGCAGCGCATGGAACCCTTCTCCATGGAGCAGTCCGAAATGCCCAGCGTCACAAAAATGCGACGGAGCTTCTCCATAAACAGGCGAGCCTCCTCGGGCGTGCGCAGGTCGGGCTCGGTGACGAGCTCGATGAGCGGCGTGCCGCAGCGGTTGTAGTCGACGAGCGACTCGGCCGCGGCGGTAATGCGGCCCTCGGCGCCGCCCACGTGAACCATCTTGGCGGCGTCCTCCTCCATGTGGATGCGCAGGATGCGGATGGGCACCGTGTAGGAACCGTCCTCGCGACGCTCGGGCATCTGCAGGTTGGACGCATCGTAGCTGGCCAGATGACCGGCGCGCTGATTGCCCTCGCGCATGGTCGACGTCATGGACGTGGACAGGCCCTCGGCGTTGGCCGAGGCGCTCGCCAGGCTCTGGGCCTCGGCCTCGCCAAACGCGCAGTCGGGGCGCTCGGCGGCACCGCGACCGGTCACGTCCAGGTCCAGATGGCCGTACATGGCAAAGGCGACCGGACCCTGCGTGGTCTGGAAGTTCTTGGCCATATCGGGATAGAAGTAGTGCTTGCGATAGAACATCGAGTGGCGCTGGATCTCGCAGTTGGTAGCGAGACCGGCCTTGACGATGCTCTCGATGGCGCGCTTGTTGGGCACCGGCAGGGCGCCGGGCAGGCCCAGGCACACCGGGCACACGTTGGCGTTGGGCTCGTCATCGTGGCTGAGCTTGCAGTTGCAGAACATCTTGGTATCGAGTGCGGTGAGCTCGGTATGGATCTCCAGGCCGATCACGGCCTCCCAATCCTGCAGGACCTCGGAAAGCTCCTTCATTACAGCTCGCCTCCCTTCCCGGCAAAATCGGGCGCGACGGAAAGCGCGGGCGCACCCGTGGCGGCATCGGCAAAGCCGCGCTCCAGGGCGCGGGCAAACGTGAGCAGCTGACGGTCCTTAAAGGCCGGACCAACCAGTTGGGCAGAAACAGGCAGCTTGCTGTCCTCGCCCAGGCCCAGCGGCACCGAGATACCGCCGTTGCCGCAAATGTTGAGCGAGATGGTGTACAGATCGGAGAGGTACATCTGCGTGGGGTCGCTGATCTCGCCAAACTTAAAGGCCGTGCGCGGCGAGGCGGGCATGAGGATGGTGTCCACCTTGGCATACGCGGCGTCGTAGTCCCGCGTGATGAGCGTACGGGCCTTTTGCGCGGCGTAGTAGTACTTGTCGTACACGCCCGAGCTCAGCAGGTAGGCGCCGAGCATCTGACGGCGCTTGGCCTCGGCGCCAAAGCCGTGGGCGCGCGAAAGCGAGCTCTGGTCGGACAGGTTGGCGCAGCCCTCCTCCTGATAGCCATAGCGAATGCCGTCGAAACGAGCCAGGTTGGAGAACGCCTCGGCCGGGCCGATGACGTAGTAGGCGGCGATGGCGGCGTCCAGGTGCGGCAGGTCGACCTCTACCAGCTCGGCGCCCTGGTTCTGCAGCTCCTGGGCGGCGCGCTCAACGGCGGAGCGGACCTCGGGCGTCAGGCCCTCGGCCTCCATAAACGCGGGGATGATGCCCACGCGCTTACCCTCGATGCTGTCGTTGAGGTGCTCGGTAAAGTCGACGGCGCAATCCTGGCTGGTGCAGTCGTACGGATCGTGGCCCGCGCCGGTAAGCGCGTTCATGGCCAGCGCGACATCCT